>JABGQJ010000351.1 GCA_018648945.1 Victivallales bacterium | reverse complement strand
CAGTCGGTGAGTCTGGACTTCCACGCTGGCGCGACCCGGCACTCCACAGTGAAGAAGCGGGGCCGAGCGTCAGCGGGGAGTGGGGTATTGGGGCCGGTCATCGGGGGCGGGGCGCACGACGATTTGTACGAACGTCTGCGCCAGTTGCGCAGTGACTTGGCCAGCGACAAGGGAGTGCCCGTATTCCGCATCCTGCCGAATGCAGCACTTCAGGAGCTGGCCGAGCAACGTCCTGTCACCCAGGAGGAAGCCCTGCAAATCAAAGGCATCGGCCCGAGCAAGGCCAGAACCGTCGTTCCCGACTTCCTGGCGGAGATTGCCACTTGGCGCCAGGAGAATGGGTGAGCAAGGAGCCTCTGACTGCGGGAATGGGCACGACGCGACAGCACGCATACGAGCGAATTCGGGCTGCCTTGCTCGCTGAGATCCGTGAGCATGGATGTGTGCGTGGCGAGCTTTCGAGCAGTGCGCTTTCCACCGCTGTGGCGGCCTTCGCCCTGCACATGGGACAGGCTGCGGATCGGGAGCCTCGAATCGGACGTGCGGTGGCCTGGCTGGTCGCCAATGTGAATGCCGATGGTGGTTGGGGAGACACGGTGCGCAGCCCAAGCAACCTGAGCACGACGCTGCTGGTGCGCAGCGCTCTGGGAGGGCTGGGTGTCGCGGCGTCGCAGCCGGTCCTGGTCGGAGCCGACGCCTGGATTGAGGAAGTGGCCGGGAGCATGGGCCCGGCCTCGATCGTTGAGGCGGTGCTGCGGCATTATGGCAACGACCGCACCTTCTCGATTCCCATCCTGACCATGTGTGCTCTGGGCGGGTTGCTTGGCCCGCCGGAGAAAGCCTGGCGTCGCGTGCCGCAGTTGCCGTTCGAGTTGGCGGCGTGCCCCCATGGCATGTACCGGTTCCTGGGGTTGCAGGTGGTGAGTTACGCGCTGCCGGCACTGATCTCGATGGGGTTGGTCCGCCACCGCCTGGGTAGGGGAGGGGGGCTTCTACGGCCACTCCGCTCGGCCCTGGTGTCCCGAGTGCTGCGCAAGCTGGTTTCCCTGCAGCCGGAGAACGGCGGTTTCCTGGAGGCCTCTCCGCTCACTGGCTTCGTGACCCTTTCGCTTAGCGCCTGCGGCCTGCAGGAGCATGTGGTGGTCCGACGGGCTCTCGGCTTCCTCGAGGCTGGGCAGAGAGACGACGGATCCTGGGCCATCGATACCGATCTGGCAACCTGGTTGACCACCCTGACGGTGAAGGGGCTTGGCGACGACTTGCCGGAGGAGCTCCGACCAGGGGTGCGGCAGTGGTTGCTGGATCAGCAGTTCCGGGTGCGTCATCCCTTCACCCATTCCCCTGCTGGCGGCTGGGGCTGGACCGACCTGCCGGGCTCGGTCCCGGACGCGGACGACACAGCCGGTGCTCTGCTCGCGCTGCGGCAGCTTGGCCCCATTGACGAATCGGTCCGCACGGCTGGCGAGGCGGGAATCCGCTGGTTGCTTGGCCTGACCAACCGCAACGGCGGCACTCCCACCTTCTGCCGGGGGTGGGGCAAGCTCCCCTTCGACGAAAGCAGTCCGGATCTGACGATCCACGCGCTCCAGGCGTACGCTGCCTGGCGTGGCGACCTTCCCCCAGCGTTGCAGAGGCGGGTCGACCGCGCGATAGAGCGTGGATTGTGCTACCTGGCAGACGCCCAGCACGCGGACGGTTCTTGGCTGCCGCTGTGGTTTGGCAACGACGCTGTCGACGGCCACGAGAACCCGGTGTACGGCACCGCGCGGGTCGTGGTAGGGTTGCGCCAGCTTGAGATCCAGGGAGGCCAACTGCCACCGGGCATGCTCGCAGCGGGCGTATGGTACTTGTCCGATCAGATGAATCCAGATGGGGGTTGGGGAGGCGCGCGTGGTGTCGCCTCGACCGTGGAGGAGACCTCGCTGGCCGTGGCTGCGCTGGTGGACCAGCCCGAGGCAAGCCAGCAGATCGAAGCTGGTCGGCAGTGGCTGACCGCAACACTGGACCAGCCCGTCCCTGCCGCGCCTATTGGCCTTTACTTTGCCAGCCTCTGGTACTTCGAGAAGATGTATCCAGCCATCTTTTCGCTCGCCGCTCTCCGGACCTAGGAGGTAATGCCTCAGTCACGGGTGGGGTCGGGAAGCGGAGCCAGCCCCGCACCCCGCTGGGGAGACTCGCCTCCCCGGACCCCACGTGATCGCTGGCGCGCCGACCAACGCTCGGGGACAGGTGTGGAGACCAGCGCTTCGCTCGCCCGCCGAGAGGTGCCTCCGCCCGTGACTGAGCCATTACCCTAGGAGGCATTGCATTCTGGCGGATTCGGGCAAGTGTATGGCCTGGATTCTCAGCAACCTGGAGGCCCCGTCCGTGCGACGAATTCTTGTGCTCACTGCCATCTTGCCATGGCTGGTTTTGGCTGCACCGAAAAGGCCGACCATCGACGAGATCCTGGCGAAGTTGCCGGCGCCGGAGGCATCCTATATCTCGGCGGAACAGCTGGCCAAGCCCGGCTTCCAGGCCAAGGACGACAAGGGCTCGTGCGTGGTGGTCCCGGCGGCAGTGGCGGGCGGTGCGCCGACCTACCGCATCGCGGTGACAGAGAAGCCTGAGAAGCACTGGGAAACGGGGCTCAAGTGGAGCACGCCTAAGGGGACGGGGCCGAAACGCGACGATGTGGTCCTGGTGACCTTCGAGGCCCGTTGCACCGACGAGGGGAAGCAGGCCAAAGGGCAGGTGCGCCCGGTTCTTCGGCGGAGTGTGAAGCCCTACCACACGGCTCTTGGGGGATCCTGTGTTCTCGGCAAGAACTGGCAGCGACTCAATCTGGTGGCGACCCCAAGCGCGGACATGGTCGATGACGGCATTCTGGTTGGCCTGAATCTGGGGTTGCAGGTCCAGAAGGTGGAGATCCGCGATATCCGGGTTCTGAACTTCGGGAAGAAGGTGAGCCGGGCGCAGTTCATCAAGGCAGTGGGAGCTTCTCCACAGCAAGGCGGGAACCGAGCAGTGGGACAGGCACTCGATCCAGGCATGCTCTGGGAGATGGCGGCGTTCGCCGACTTCACCCCAACTCCAGGAGACTTCAAAGCAGATGGCACATGGCAGGCCACCTATGGCATCTTCACCTGCCACGGCTACATGCTGAAGGCGAACAAGCATCTCGGGCTGCTCCGCCTGGAACGCACGCCGCGTGACGACGGGACCTTTGACCTGAAGGTGACGCAGACGATTCAGCTGGACGCGGCGATGCGCCATGTCACGGAGCTGGTGGCCCAATGCCGGGCGGACGCCCTGGCGACCCCCATTTCCTGGACGCTGACGAGCCGGTTCCTGGATGCCCACGGCGAGCCGATTCCGGATCTGGACGCCGACGAGAAGGGACCGCTGCCCGGCGCTGCGGCTGGTCCCGCAACCGGGGACTGGTGCTTGTTCGAGGCTGTGCAGCGGTTGACACCGCAAACCCAAATCCCCGAGTTCTCGCTGCTCGAAGGCATGAGCGTGGTGAAGGAAGGACAGCGGCTGGCCTACCGAGGGGAGGAATCGCACCAGATCGCGGGCGAGGCAAGGGAGTTCCGCCGATATGTCCAGATTGGACATGGCGTCCTCCCCACCAACTACTGGCTGGACGCGAGGGGAAGGCTGCAACTCGTGGTGACCCACAGTCGAGCCTACCTGCTGATCCCCGAAGCCGTGGCGAACTATGAGAAGTATTCGCAGTCTCAGCTCAGCCGTTACCGGAAGAAGAGCGCGCAGCGCCAGAAGCAGGGGGTGAAGTAGATGAGCGCACCGATTCCTCCCCGCTGCGACCGTCGCCAATTCCTCCGTCTCGGCGGCGCTGCCGCTGCCAGCACACTGGTGAGCATGCCTGCCATCGGCGCGGGCAAGACCAAACCCAACGTGCTGTTCATCATCACTGATCAACAGCACTTCGACACCATCGCTGCCGCAGGTTGCCCGCACGTGCGGACGCCCGCCATGGACCGTTTGGTCAAGGCTGGCACGCGATTCTCCATGTCCTACAGCACGAATCCAGTCTGCTCGCCGGCGCGCAGTTCCATGTTCACCGGTCGCCCCACCTGCGAGACGGGCGTGTACAAGAACGGCCTGTCCATCCGCAAGACCATGCCGAATATCGGGGAATGGCTGGGGAGCGAGGCAGGCTACGAGTGCGTCTATGCGGGCAAGTGGCATCTGCCTGCCACGCACACCACGCAGATGCGGGGTTTTCGGGTGCTGACCACGGCCCTCGGTGGCCAGGGGAACATCGGCGATGCGTTCACCTCGCGTGCTTGCGCGGGCTACCTCAAGAACCGGGCGAAGGAGAAGCCGTTCTGCATGGTGGCCTCGTTCATGCAACCCCACGATATCTGCGAGTGGTTGCGGCTGAACTCCAACCACCTGGACCAGCTGCCCTACCCGGAACTGCGCGACCAGTTGCCGCCGTTGCCCAGCAACTTCAAGTTCGACCCGAAGGAGCCGGCATCCGTCTCCAGTCGGCGGCGGGGGAACGAGGCTTTGCGCAACACCTGGACGGAAGAGCAGTGGCGCTACTACATCTGGTCCTACTATCGCCATGTGGAGATGGTGGATGCGGAGATCGGTCGAGTGTTGGACGCGGTGGAGCGGAACGGGTACGGGCAGGAGACGCTGGTTGTCTTCACCTCCGATCACGGCGAGGGCACCGGTCACCATCAGACCACCCGGAAGAACTCGCTCTACGACGAGGCCGCCCACGTGCCGCTCATCTTCTCCCTGCCCGGAGAGATCGAGGGGAACCGGTTGAACCGCCAGCGGGTGGTCTCGGGAATGGACATCGTGCCCACCATCTGCGCCTACGCGGGCGTGTCCGCGCCGCCGAAGGTCCGAGGGCACAGCCTGCAGGGCGTGCTTGCGGGCAAGACGTCTGCTGGTGGCGAGTTCTGTGTCAGCGAGGTCCTGGGCAACACCGGACGCATGGTCCGGACACCCGAGTACAAGCTGATCACCTACAAGGACGACCCCGTCTCCCAGCTCTTCGACATGCGCTCCGATCCCGGCGAGACACGCAATCTGATCGACGAGGCAGGGCACGCCGATACCGCGCGTGATCTGCGCACCACGCTGCGCGACTGGGAGCGGCGGCTCGACGTGGCCCCCAATGTGACCCACCCCACCTTCTGGCAGGCATGAGTAGCATGACGGCAACGCGCATATGGCAGATCTGTCTGATCTCTGGCTGGCTGATGGCGTTGGCGGCGCACGGCGGTGCCAACGTGGTGTTGGCAAGCACGGGGGCTTCCACTGACGATCAGCGCTGGCGGGACGTGAAGTACAATCTCTACGCCGCGACGTACCGGGCCTCCTACACCTACGATCAGGCCCAGGTCGTTGCCTCCTACGAGGAACGTGCGGGTACCTTCGTGGTGCGGGTGGCCGCCGCGAATCTGAAGCCGAACTTCGCCTACCAGATCAAGCTGATGGCGCCCCTTGGCGCCGCCTGCGACGAACGCCTGGGGTCGGTGGGGCGCTACTGGCGCGAGGAATGGGACTACGACTACGACGCCGGTGCCTGGGCCTGGATCAATGGCTGGAATCTGAACGACAAGGGCGACGGATTCTCGCCGAGTACCAACGACTCGAGCTATCTCTCGCAGAAGGGGTTGACCCGTTCCTGGAGCCCCACGGGCTTGCGCTACCGGTTCAGCATGTACCTCTTGCTGGGCTATATGGTCACCGATGGGAATGGCAACGCCACGGCCGACGTGCGGATGGACTCAAGCTACCATGTGCTCTGGCGCGAGGACCAGCGGACCCGGGTGGCTGCCGATGGGCCGGTGGTGAGCCATACGTTCACCCCGAGCGCTGCATCTCCCGCCTACGACGCCGATGGCACGGAGAAGACAGCAGCGGTTTTTGGCGAATGGGAGCGCTTGCCCAGCGGCGGATTGCGCCTGCTCGATGGCGACTACGATGTGGAACTGGCACTGACCGAAGAGTCCTTCCATGAGGACGGGACATACGTCGGCTTCTGGCCGAAGGTCATGGCTGGCCGCGTGCTCTTCTCCTCGGGGACGCCGCCGACCTTCACGAGCCACCCGGAATCACGGCTTGCTCGCAGCGGAGACAGTGTTCAGTTCTCGGCCGCGTTGGCTGATGGTGCGCGGCGTGCCACCACCGTGGGCTGGCGCAAGGACGGAACCGCAATCGCCGGCCAGGCATCGCTGGATCTGGACCTGGGTACGGTGGGAGTGGCGGACGCGGCGAACTACGTCTGCGTCGCCACGAACGACTTCGGCGAGACGTTGTCACAGGCGGCGGTCCTCCTAGTCCGAGACGACCTGCGCACCGAGGCGGAATACACGCAGGCCGTGGATGACCGCGATGCCCAGATCTCCACCTTGCAGGGGCAGGTCAACAGCATGTTCACGGCAGGCGAGGTGGATGCTGCCATCGCTGTCGCCCGGCCCGACCGGGACGGCGATGGGTACACCGACCAGCAGGAGGCAGATCGGGGAACCGACCCCGACCTCTATACCGTGCTTGTCGAGCCAGGCTGGAACCTGATCTCACTCGCCCGCGTGCCGGAGGACAACACCGTGGCGACCATCTTCGGTGCCGCCCTGCGCGGCATGGTTGGCGAGGTCTGGCAATGGAATGCCGCCACGCTGCGATACGAAACGGTGGAGACTTTGGAGCCACAGCGGGGGCATTGGGTGTTCTGGGATGGGGAAGCGCGTGCGATCGAGATCCATCTGCCGGAGCACCCCGACAGAGGCGGAGACGGCGGCGCGCAGGAACTGGAGTAGAGAGTGCCCCTGCGCCAAGGAGGGGCTTGTCTGGTCCGCGGATCTCTGCGCGGCGCTCAGTTCTTGCCTTCGCGGGCGACGTCGAGGAGGGCGTCCAGGTTGGCCATGGGGACGTCGCCTTGGACATCCTGGGCGGCGGCGAGGATGTAGCCGCCACCCGCGCTCAGCAGGTCCCGCGTGCGGCGGGCTTCGACCCTCACCTCGTCGGGTGTGCCGAAGGGGAGGATCTGCTGGGTGTTGATGCCGCCCCAGAAGGCAAGCTTGTGGCCGTAGTCGCGCTTGATCGCGGCCACGTCCATGCACTCGGGCTGGAGGGGATTTAGCACATCCACCCCCATCTCCGCCAGGCGGGGAATGAGGACGTCGATCTTGCCGCAGGAGTGGACCCAGACATCCTTGCCATAGCCATGCACCAGGTCGTACTCGCGCTGCTCGCCAGGGCGGATCAGCTCGTCCCAGGTGTCTGGATTCATCAGTGAGCCGCGCTGGCTGCCCCAATCGCTGCCCAGGAGGATGCCATCGATCTCGGGGCAGGCCAGGACGTTCTCCAGCATCACCATGTTCTTGTCGATGATGCGCGTGCAGAGCTGCTTGGCGAAGGCGAAGTCGCCGCCGATGTCCATCAGGAAGTTCTCGATGCCCCGCGCCGCATTGGCCTTCTCGAAGTGACTGCCGTAGACCATGACGAGGATGTAGCGGTCGGTTTCCTCGCGCAGGGCCTTGAGTTCGTCATAGAAGGTGTCGTAGGTGCCGTTGCCGCGCACGGTGGCCGGCGTGGTCGGTGGCCAGGGGCCGCGCCAGTCCGGGGCCAGGCCGGCCCAATTCCACCAGGGGATGCGGATCATCTCCACGTCATTGTCCAGCCAGTCGTTCAGATCCATGCGCCCGAGCGACTTCTCGCGCGGTCCGTCCCAGGCCAGGCGTTCGCGGAGCTTCTCCCCCATTTCGCGGTCCGGGCGGATGTTGTAGGGGACCCGTGGCGTTTCCTGATGGTGAATCGCGGCATGGACAAGATCGCGGCGGGTCATGGGCTAGTTCCTGGAATGGTGGAATGGTGGAATGGTGGAATGGTGGAATGGTGGAATGGTGGAATGGTGGAATGGGGGAATGGTGGAATGG
>JABGQJ010000350.1 GCA_018648945.1 Victivallales bacterium | reverse complement strand
TCATCAACCACTCGCAGAGGAGTCTGCAGGAGGTCTGGGAGCGGGTGTCCTCGGCCAGCAACGCCCATTCTCTCGCTCCGGTACTGAAGAAGGTCCGCACGCCCTTGGGCCTGTCCTTCATCGTGCTCGCGATCTTCGCGCTGGTGGCCGGGCCCATCAATCTGATGGTGCTGCGCCGCAAGAACCGGGGCATCTGGCTGTTCTGGATCACGCCTGTCCTTGGTTTGGCCACCAGCCTGATGGTGATCGTGTCGGTGCTCTTCGGGGAGGGGCTGAAGCCTTTGGCAAGGATCGAGGGGATGACCATCCTCGATGAACGGGCGGGGCGGGCGACGACCATTGGCATCAACGGGTTCTACTGCCCGCTGCGACCGCGGAAGGGCTTGGCCTATTCCTACGATACCGAGGTCACCGCCTGTCTGGTCGATACCTACGGGATGGGCACTAAGGCGTCCCCCCGCGAGTTGGTGTGGGACGAGCAGCAGCACTTGCGGAAGGAGTGGGTGGCACCTCGGGTGCCGCAGTATTTCCGCCTGCGCACGAGCGAACTGCGGAAGGAACGTCTGGGCTTGCTGCGCGATGGCTCGCAGTTGGCCGTCGTGAACGGCTTGGGGGTGACCATCGAGCGCCTGGTTCTGGTGGATTTCGACGGCACGGTCTACGAAGTGACGGACATCCCGGAAGGTGACCAGGTGAGCGTTGGCGGGCCTGCGGCGCTGGTGCTGCCTCGTCTTTCGGCCATGTCGGACGTCATTCTGCGGCGCGAGCAATGGAAGACCGACGAGCGGGACAACCTGCCGTCGAGTGGGCTCCTCCGGCCCGGGACCTACCTGGCGTATCTGGAAGGAGCCCCGTTCGTGCCCAATGGTCTGCAACGGTCGGCCAAGACCACCGAGGCCTCCGTCGTCTTCGGGATCCTGCGAGAGGAGACGCAGCCATGAGGGTAGAGATTGTCAATCTGAAGCGCTACTTCGGCCGCACCAAGGCTGTGGACGACATCTCCTTTTCCTTCGACACCGGGCATGTGTTCGGTTTCGTTGGCCCCAACGGGTCCGGCAAGACCACGACCATGCGGATTCTGGCGACCCTGGACGAGCCCACGGAGGGGGATGCCTTCCTGGACGGCGTCTCGATCCGGGAGTATCCGGAAATGGTCCGTCGCCGACTGGGATTCGTCCCGGATTCGCTGCCCGACCACGCCGACATCACGGTGCATGAGTACCTGGACTTCTACGCTCGTGCCTACGGGCTCAAGGGGATGGTCCGTCGCCGCGCGGTAGAAGGAGTGGAGGAATTCACCAATGTCACGGGCATTCGCTGGAAGTTGATCAAGGACCTGTCGAAGGGGATGAAGCAGCGGGTCAGCGTGGGGCGCGCCCTGGTGCATGATCCTGATGTCCTGATCATGGACGAGCCGGCGGCGGGGCTTGATCCCCGGGCTCGCATCGAGCTGCGGGAGTTGCTTGGTGCTCTTGGCGAGCGCAACAAGGCAATCCTGATCAGTTCGCACATTCTCACCGAGTTGACCGAGATCTGCAACGGCGCGGTCATCATCGAGCAGGGGAAGGTGTTGCGCACCGGCACGGTGGACGAGCTGATGCACAGTCACGAGGCCGAGGGCGAGGGTGTTACCCGGGTCCGGGTCCGTTCGTTGGGCCCGAGCGACGAGCTGCGCCGAGCGTTGCTGGAGATCCCCGGGGTGCTGGAGGTGCGCCCCATGGGCAATGGCGCGGTGGAGATGGAGATCGAAGGCAGCGAGGAGGTATCGGTCGCGATCCTGCAAGCGCTGGTCGCCAAGGGCTGCCCGGTGGTGGAGTTCCTGCCGCTGCGCCCCGATCTGGAGGAGATATTCATGCAGATCACGAAGGGAGAGGTATCGTGAAGAAGAGACTGCTTTCCTGGTGGGCCGATATCCGTTCCGGAGATCTGAACCCGGTCATGGTCCGGGAGTTGCGGCAGTATACCCGCAGTCGCTTCACCAGCTACATCCTGGTCCTGATGTTGGCGGGCCTGCTGCTGATCAGCGCCGGGTTCTTCAGCAGCAGCAAGGGCAGCGTCGGCGTGTCCGGGGTGGAGCTCTCGGCCGGTGCGGGTGCGGCGATGTACGGGGCGGTTGCCGGCGCGTTGGGACTGGCTTCCATGCTACTGGCGCTCTACACGGCCCAGCGCATGGGGAACGAGCATCGGAAGGACAAGCCCGACCTGCTGTTCGCCACGAGTCTGGCCCCCGGCACGATCGTCCGCGGCAAGCTGTTTGCGGGACTCTCCATGTTTGGCCTTCTCCTCTCGCTGGCCTTGCCGTTCATGACCATGACCTATCTCTTGCGCGGGATCGATGTGCGCACCATTCTGTGGGGGCTGCTCTGGCTGCTGGTGCTGAACGTCCTCTTTCTGACCGGCGCGATTCTGCTTGGCTGCATGCCGTTGGGCCCGCTCTTCCGGCGCGGTGGCATCGGCCTGTTCGGCATCGCTTTCTGGTTCCTCATGAGCGCTGGTCCGCTGCGTGGCGTGGGTCGCCTGTTCGGGCCAGGCGGCATCAGCATGTTGGCTTTCGACAAGACGGTCACCGTCATTGTGGTCTCGGTTCTGGTGACTGTATTCCTCTTGCCCTACGCCATGTCCGTGTTGTGTCTCTCTCCCAGATGGTCCAATCGGGCCCGTCCGTTCCGGTTGACGGTGACCGTTCTCTGGGCGCTCTGGGTCGGTCTGATTCTGGTCGGCGCGTTCGTCCATGGTTCCATCCCCTCTGAGCCCCTGATGGCCTGCCTCATACCCACCACGCTGATCCTCTTTGGCATGCTGCAGATCGGGGAGTGCGTGGCGAATACACCGAGCACCCGGGTCCTGAAGACGGTGCCACGGTTCTGGCTTGGCCGTGTTCTCTGCTTCCCGTTCTACGCCGGCGGCGCAGGCAGTCTGGTGTGGTGCGTCACGTTGTTGGCCGGCCTCTACGGGGCTGCCTACTACGCGCTGGATCCCGCCAGTTCGTGGTCGTCCAACGGGGCGGGGCCCTGGCTGGTCGTTGCGGTGTATGCCGTCTGCTACATTCTGACTGCCAGCCTACTCAGCAGGCGTTTCCCGAAGAACGCTCGCGAGGGGGCCGGGGCACCGTGGTTGGTGTCGCTCTACCTCTTCGCTGCGTCGGGGATGGTTCCGTTGTTCGTGGAGATGCTCCACGAGACCAGGAAGATCAAGTGGAATCTGGGGATGGAGCTGGGCAGCGCGTTCGCCATGTTCCACGGGCAGGAGAAGCTCTGGCGGTCGCACATGGCGTTCGCGGTTCCCTGGCTGGTCCTGGTGCTTGGCCTCAACCTGCCCCGCGTCCTCACTGCCTTCGCCTTGTTCCGGCGCCCCGAAGAGGGTGCCCAGGCGTCTGAGCCAGAGGTCGAGAAGGGGGAGGGAACCGTGCAGCCATGACCCCGGAAGCGCGCGAAATCCTCTTGGCTGCCGAACGTGAAGGGGGGCGCTACGCACTCGGGGTCCCCAGGGACCTGGGATCCCGCTCAGGTGGTGCCAGGCTTGGCATGCGCCCCGGTCGCTCGCTGGATTTCCGGGACTACCGCGATTACGAGCCGGGGGATGACCTGCGCTGGATCGACTGGGGAATCTACGCCCGCAGCGACCGCTTGACCGTGAAGCTCTACCAGGAAGAGGTGGTTCCCCATCTGGACCTGCTACTCGACGTGTCGCGCTCCATGGCTCCCAGCGATTCCACCAAAGGCGACCTGGCGCTGCACTTGGCCGGGTTGCTTGGCGCGGCGGCCCTCAATGCGCGGTGCTCATTTGCCGGCTGGTCGCTTGGGGAGCGCGTGCAACGGTGGCGGGGTGATGCGGCGCGACTGGCGGCCTGGGAGATCCCCGAGTTCTCCGCGCCACGCAGCCCGGGTGAGTCCTTGCTGGCCGAGCCACCGGCCCTGCGGCGCAATGGCATGCGCGTGCTGATCAGCGATCTGATGTGGCCGGGCGATCCACTCCCTTTCCTGCGGCGCTTCGCCGACGGTGCCAAGCTGGCAATTGTGCTCTGGGTGCTCTCGCCCGAGGAGTTGGCACCACCCGCGCTGGGCAACGCGCGGCTGGTCGATATGGAGTCCGGTGAGGAAGTGGAGGTCAGAGTCGATGACCGGGCCCGCGCCCAGTACCTCGAGGCGCTGGGCGAGTACCAGGCGCTCTGGCGTGAGGCGGCCCGCGCGAGCGGGGTTCAGTTGGCGGAAGTGACGGGCACGCCCGAAGGCGCGCGCCAGGCAGTTGAGCTGCTGGTGCGAATGGGCGTGTTGGAGGCGAGTTGATGCCCATGCTCACCTATCCCCTGGCTCTGCTCGGCCTCGCTGCCATGCCTGGCTTGGTGGCTATCTACTTCCTGCGTCGCCGATTCCAGCGGCGGGAAGTGACTGGTATCTTCCTGTGGTCCGCCCTGGCTCGGGCCGAGCAAGGTGGCCGACGCGTGGAGCGCTTCCGCACGCCCCTGCTGTTCTTTCTGGAGCTGCTCATTCTGGGAGCCTTGGCCTTGGCGGCCACCGACTTGCGGCACCAGGCTTCGCGGCCGGTGCGGCCAGTCGTGCTGATTCTGGACGATTCCTACTCCATGCGGGCCGTGACCGGCGGGCAGGGCGTCCGGGTTCGCGGGTTGGCAGCGATCCGCCGGGAGATGGAACGGTACCAGCCGACCAGCGTGCGGGTGATCGTTGCCGGGGCGGAACCCCGTTTGGCTGGGGTGCCGGTGCCTGTCGACCGAGCGCTTGCGCTGGCGGAGGATCGCTGGGATTGCCTGGCCCCCGAGGCGAACCTGGTCTCGGCTCTCACACTGGCGGCCGAGGTGAGCGAGGCGGATGCATGGGTGCTGGTGGTTACGGATCATGTGCCCGATGGCGACCTGGATGCGCCGCGCCGACTCTGGTTGTCCGTGGGCCAGCAGGCCGCGAATGCGGCATTCATTGCGGCGCGACGAAGTCGGCTTGACGCGGAGAACGACCGTTGCTTCCTCCAGGTGGCCAATCCCGGCAGCTTGCCGGTGGAGAGCAAGATCACAGTGACGGGCGATGGGCAGCCCCTGGGCTTGGCACGTCCCCTGTCGCTGGCACCCGGGGCAACGGAGAGGATGGCCTTCAGCGTACCCCGTGCCACGCAGGTGATCCGCGGAAGCCTGGGCCCGGATGCGTTGGCGACGGACAATGAGGTCATTTTGTTGCCTCCCCGTGAACACCGGGTGCGCGTTGCCAACCTCATCGTCGATCCCGACCTGCGCAAGCTTGTGGGTCGTGCTCTCGCCGCCAGTGGCCTGCGCGATCCCGGAGTTGGACCACCGGGACTGGTCATCGCCGACAGTTCCCCTGGTCGGCCCAGTTCCCGGCGCTGGACGTTCGAGATCGATGTGCCCAAGTCACCTGTCCCTTTCACCGGGCCGTTCGTGGCCGACTGGGGCCACCGGCTCATGCAGGGTCTGGACTTCTCCGGCGTGGTCTGGGCGGGCAGGCGGGGAGTGAAACCGGCGGGGCAACCGGTGGTGATGGCAGGCAACACGTCGTTGGTGGAGGACCGGGAAGTGGCCGGGGGGCATGCGTTTCGCATGTATCTTGATGTGACCAGTTCCACCGTTTCCCGCACCCCGAACTGGCCCGCCCTGTTCTGGAATCTGCTCGCCTGGCGCGCCGAGCATCATCCTGGGTTCGTCGAGGCCCAAGTGCGGATGGGGCACCCCGCTCGTCTCCTGCTGCCGCCGATTGCGGCAGGCAGCACGGGGTCGGAGGACATCGAGCTTGAGAGCCCGACTGGGAGGAAACGGGTGCTTCCCCGCCCCTCAACTGCGGAGTTGCCGGTTGCGGCCAGTACCCCAGGCGTCTACAGTGCTCGCGTTGGCGAGCATACCTATCGCTTTGCCTGCAATCCGCTTTCCCCGGCCGAGGGGGACATGAGCGGATGCAGACCTGTGCGCCTGGGCGGTCGCCTAGAGGGTGGAGCGCTCCGGCGCGAGTATGCCAGTGGGGCGTGGTTGTTCGGTCTGCTCGCCTGTGCTCTGCTGTTGCTTCACACCTTCCTGCTTCGGTCGCGGTCCCCGGTCCCAGCCACCCAGACGTGAGTGCATGATTCATCACCGGCAACTCCTCAAGCTCGCATGGCGTTGGCTCTTGCGTCCCGACGGGCTAAGGGCGCGGGTACTGGTTGCCAGGGGCGTGCTTGGCAGGCTTTCCTGGAGACTCCTCTGCAGTGCCTGGCGGTGGTTGCGCCGTCCCGATGGGTTCAAGGCCGGCGTGCTGACTGTCGGCATCCTCTTCGGCCTGTACCTCTGGGGCGGCAATGAATTCCAGTGGGGCCTCCGGGCCATCGATGACCGAGTGGTCGACTGGATGTTCCAGTGGCGTGACGAGACCCCGACAGCCGGCCGCTGCGTCATCGTGGATATCGACGACAAGAGTCTGGCTGAACTGGGCCAGTGGCCCTGGCCACGTACCGTGATGGCCGAATTGCTTGGTAAGATCGCCGAGGGCGAGCCAACCATGATTGGTCTGGACATGGTATTTGCCGAGCCCGACCGGCTCTCGCCGCGGCGCTTTGCCGAGATTCTGGAGCGGGAGACCGGCACCAAAATCGACCTGCCGGAAGACAGTCTGGATAACGACGTGGTGCTGGGGGACGCGATCGCAGATGGCATAAAAGTCGTGCTGGGGTACCTATTCGTCCTTGAGAAGGACAAGGTCCCGCCGCCCGAGGAGCGACCGATTCCTGGCGGGGGCATAGCCTGGGAACCAGCCCCTCCCGACGATTTCGAACTGCCTCTTGATCGTGCCCATCGTCCACTCCTGAATGTGCCGGATGTCGGCGTATGCGGCGAGGCCGAGGGGTTCTTCAACGCCGGCACCGGCACCGACGCGGTGGTTCGTCGCGTGCCTCTATTCCTCGAGTACGAAGGCATGCCCTACCCGAGCTTGGTGATGGAGATGTACCGATGGAGCGTGGACGAGTCGGAGTATACGCTGGTCTGGGGGCCGAATGGCATGCTCGGAGTCCAGATTGGCGAGACGTTCCTGCCCACGACCCCCAAAGGCCAGGCCATGCTCAACTGGCGGCAGCGGCAGGCCACCTTTCCCTACGTCTCGGTAGCGGATGTGCTGGCCGGCCGGGCGTCCCCGCACGTGTTCCGGGATAAATATGTTTTCGTTGGCACCTCCGCCGGAGGACTGCACGATCTGCGCTCTTCCCCTCTGAATGCCGGGATTCCCGGCGTGGAGTTCCATGCCACGCTGATGGACAATATTCTCCAGGGCGACCTTCTTCGCCGGGACGAATTGGGGGAGCGGGGCGCCTTCACTGTCGGCCTGCTCCTGGGAGGGGTGGTCTTCAGTGCGGTGCTGACCTACTGTCCCGCTGTCATCGGCGTGCTCTTTGGCGTCCTTATGCTGGTGGGCTCGGTGACCGCGAACTACCACTTTTTCTTCCTGAACAACGTGCAGATTGGCGTCACCTTCCCCCTCTTTTCCCTGGTTGTGCTGCTCCTGGTGGTGACTTCGGTGAACTACCTTATGGAGGACCGGAAGAAGGCTTACATCCGCGATGCCTTCTCGCACTACGTGTCGGGTCGGGTCGTGGACCGGCTGATGCGCGACCCGCGGGGGTTGACGCTGAATGGCGAAGAGCGCGAGATGTCGATCATGTTCAGCGACATTCGCGGGTTCACCGGTCTTTCGGAGCTTTTCGACGCGGCGGGGTTGGCCGCGTTCCTGAACGAATACCTCACCGAGATGACCGACATCCTGCTCGAGGACGACGGTACGCTTGACAAGTTCATTGGCGACGCGGTGATGGCCTTCTGGAATGCCCCGGCCGATCAGGAGGATCACGCGGCCCTGTCCATTGGTTGCGCGCTGCGCATGCAAGCCAGACTGGCAGAGCTGCGGCTAGGTTGGGAGGAACC
>JABGQJ010000035.1 GCA_018648945.1 Victivallales bacterium | reverse complement strand
CCGCCGCATAGCTCAGGGTGGCCGACAGGTACTTGAGATACCGGTTGATCTGATCCCGGTACGCGTACCGCCATGAGCCGTCGGGCGCCATCGCGGAGAACAGCAGATCGACAGCCGCGCTGTCGGGAATCCTGCCTAGTGCTCGGCGCACTCGCGCATCCTCTGCACCCAAATCCAGCAACTCAGTCAGCGTGCGGTACTGGACGGACGGCTCGTCATCCTCAAGCAGCCACGCCAGGTTCTGCTCGCTGATGATCATGGCTGTGTCGCTTCCCGTCATCGCTTACCCGAGCTCCTTCAACCATCGTGGGCGTCCCCGCCTGGGACTAACTTCGTTTTGCCAACTCTCGCCTGATGCACCCCGAAACGGACCGGACCCTCACGAGAAGTAGGTGCTGTAGCGCTCCATGGCGTCGAAGACGGCGCGGGCATTCTCCAGCGGCGTGCCGGGATAGAACCCGTAGATCAGCATCAGCCCCCCTTCGGGACTGCCCAGCGTGGACACCTCGTAGCGGATCAGTTCGTCGATCTGAGCCGGCGTACCCCGCACCGTCACGTCCTGCCGGTCGATATCCAGATCCACGCAGACCCGGCCCTTCAGCCGGTCGCGAATCCAGTCCACGCCGTTCACCAGATCCTGGAGGTTGATGCACTCCACGCCGCCATCGACAAGATCGTCCAGCAGATCCCGGATGTCACCATCCGAATGCATGTGGACCGCTGCCCCGGCATTGCGGACGCGGGTCATCATCCGTTGATAGGAAGGCTTGATGTAGCGCCGGAAGTGCTCGGGCGACAGCATGGGGCCCACCTGCATGCCCAAGTCCTCCGGGAACCCGTACCAACTGGCGCCCATGTCCAGGGCCCGCTGCACATGCTCGGTGTTGAATGCCTCGACCATCTCGATGAGCTGCCAGAGCCGGGGTTCTTCGTCGGCCATGTCGAAGATCAGATTCTCGTAGCCGCGCAGGTATTCCATGCGCAGGAACGTGTGCCCGTGGGTGAGGCTGCCGCCGAAGGGGTGCCCCGCCGCATTCGCTCGCTCCGCCGCGCTGGCCCGCTGTTCCCAGTCCACGGGGAACACGCCGTTGCTGACCGCTGGATCGGGGGGAGTGTAGGTCTCAAAGGCCGCCCAATCAGCAAGCGGGTGCTGCGTGATGCAACCGGTGATGCCTTCGATGGGAGTCTCCCACACGCTGCCCCAATAGTCCGTGTAGGGCACCCCGGCCCGAGCATTGGCGCCAGGATTCGGCACGCGCGGGGGATCACTGGGCTGGAAGCCGGGGAAGATCAGCGGATGGTCCACCATCAGTTGCTGGAGCTCCTCGTGCGGGTAGTGGTGCCAGCAGGCACCGCTGATCCCGCAACGCACGGGAATCCGCTCGGGATGGTCGAAATGAATCGCTTTCAGAAAATCGGATTTCGCGGCCATGCGGGGCTCCTTGCCGGTTGCGTGGGATCCAGCAGGCACCATGATGCTCCCCACCTGTATGCGCAACCGGTGTCAGTCTGTCGGCGCTATCGAGGTCTCGATCTTGAGGGTTGCCTCGATGACGTCGCCGTTACCGTCGGTCACCCCCACGATGAAGGTGTTCACGCCGACGAATCCCGGCGGCGGCGTGCCCGACAGGTCTCCGTTCGCCGCCACGCGCAGCCAGGTGGGCGAGGATAGCAGCGAGTAGGAGAGATCGTTTCCTTCTGGGTCGGCGGCTGCCTTCGCCAGCGAGTGGGAGTAGGCGGCGTTGGCCGTGGCCTTGGGTGCCGCTGGCGCATCCTTGGACCATGCTGGCGGCAGGTTCGGGGCCTTGACCACGTTGAGGCCACAGCGCGCCGCTACTGGGTTCTTGCCGCCGTGGAAGAACAGGCGGGCGTCGTAGTCGCCCGTCGGATTGAGGCCGCCCGCTAGCGTAAGCGAGCCGCTGAAGCCGTAGTTGGTCCGCTCCCACTTCCAGCCGTCCGGGACCTTCTTCGCGCCCCCGTGGATGTAGTTCCAACTGAGACGGCTGTCGTTGCTCTCCCCCTTGCCAAACAAGCCGACCCAGTCCCAGAGAGATTGCCCGGCGTGCCGGTAGTGGATCACAATGTCCTGTCCGGGGGCGTAGGTGGTCCTGCTTGGCCAGATGGCGGGCTCGACGGTGCCATCGGTGGGCAGCTCCGCTCTGGCCCAGGTGTGGATTGGGCCGGTGAAGTCGAAGGCAATCGGCATGATCCACAACATGCGTCCTGAGCCGTACCCGCGCTTCCCCACCATGCCATCCATCTGCAAGGGGGCGGCAGCATGATAGACCATGTAGTGGTTGCCCTTGTGCTCGATGATATCTCCACTGCCGGGGCGGTTGAAGCCTGCCGCGTGGTAGTTGGGCCAAGAGGGCACCTGCGTCTGCGTCAGATAGATCACCTCCTGGGCATTCGCACCCGTTCCCCACACATTCCACGGGTCGGCCATGGTCGCCTTCGTGTATTCCGTGCCGCGCGGGGGGATGAGCACGTCGGAGTAGGCAAGGCCGATCTTGTAGTCGCGGATGCCGTAGTCGCCCACCGTGTAGGACATGACGTACTTCGTGCCTCCCGGCGCGGTGACCTTGATGATGAACGGGCACTCGTGGATCTTCATGGCGCCGACGACGTTGCGCTTCTCGGACTGGAGCTTCTCGTTTCTCTGGCTCATGATCTTATGCGGCTTGTAGTCCGGATCAAGCTCGCCGGGGCCGCGCATCCGCTGGCAGTACACCGAGATATGCCCGGCGTTCCCCTTGGCGGTGAGCAGATACATGTCTTGCCCGTCGGTGATGACCCGGTTGTCGTAGTCGCCCTTGAGCAGCAACTCCTTCTCCTTCCACTTGAGAACGGGGAACTCCGCAGTCTTGGGATCGGGGTCGGGGACGAAGTGGTACAGGCCCTTCCGGTCGAAGTCGAAGGCATAGCCATGCCAGGTCCCGTCAGTGTGCCCATAGACCTCGAATGCCCAGATGTGTTGGTAGGGATACGGCCAGGGGGTGGTGTCGATCTCCATGCGCGTGGCCTCGACCGTCTGGAAGTCATCGGTCGAGTAGATGTACCCGCCGGCACCGGAATAGGTACCCGTGATGTAGAAGGTGGAGCCGACCTTGATGACTTGTGGATCGGCCAGCTGCCCGCCCGGATCGTTGGGGCCGACCAGGATCCTGGTGCCGATGCCGCCCACTTCCCTGCCGTAGGTCACCTTGAAGCGAACACCTTCCGTCAGTGTCGCGGGGCCTCCCTTCAGCAGCAGATGGGCCACGTAGTCGCCAGGCGGCAGCGGGGTGGTGAACGCCATGCCGCCGAATGGGCTCGTGGCGTGCTCCCACAGATCGGGGTGCACCTTCTTGTCGCCGGCGCGTGGGACGGAGCGGGCGCGGAAGAGGCCAATTCGGTCGCCCAGATTGGGGGAACCCGACCAGACGACCCGGATGGGTTCGCCGCTCGTGTAGGCCAGCTTG
Source organism: Victivallales bacterium (assembly GCA_018648945.1). Next base: position 19,076 of record JABGQJ010000035.1, on the reverse strand, counting down.
TCGAGCGTCAGCGTCTGGGCACGGACCAGCGAGCCACCGAGGAGGACGATGAGAGCCGCGATGGTGGCGGGGTTACGAGTTCCCATTGGGATGCTTCTCCTGCTTGGTCGCGCGGCACTGGTTGAACGTCAGCGCTCAGGCGCGCGGTCTGCGGCGGCGGGCGCATCGGCTCGGAACGCATCCAGAGCTGGCTGACCGTTCCCATCGGTGCCAAAGAGCGCCATTCTCCCCCCCTTCCAGATTCTGAGCGACTGGTTGGGGATCGACTCGGGATACCACCAAAGCACGCCCCTGCCGAGACCCTGCGGAGTTGCTTGCACGGCCTCGATCACATCTTGCAGGAACTGCTTCTGGCCCGCTGGCGTCTGTGGCCAGCTCATGTTCTTGCCCTTGGTCTTGTCATGCTGCCCTTCGCGCCAGGGGTAGGCGGTCTCGACCACCACGATCGGCTTGCCGAATCTCGCCGCCGTTTGCTTCAGGTTGCGCCGCAGATCCTCGATGCCGCCGTGCCACCAGGGATAGTAGCTCAGGCCGATCATGTCGAATTCGACCTTGTGCTTCGCCAGATTCCCGAAGAACCAGCTCGTGGCGCGAGCATTTCCGCCCTTGTCGATATGGACCATGGTCCGGACCTTGTCCTCCGCACCGAGGGGGGCTTTCACGCCCCGGATGCCCGCCTTCAGCAGCCTCGCGAAGTTCCCCCAGCCACCTTCCTTGGCCCTGTGCAGCTTGCCCTCGGGCCAGAGGAAGCCGGGCGTGATCTCATTGCCGACCTGGACGATGTCGGGAAGACAGCCCGCCTTGCGCAGCGTTGCGATGACCTCGGTCGTGTAGGACTCCACCTTCGCTTCAAGCTCCTCGAACGGGAGATCTCGCCAGACAGCGGGCTTGTTCTGGTGGCTGGGATCTGCCCACGTGTCGGAGTAATGGATGTCGAGCAGCAGGACCGCACCGGCCTTCTTGACTCGTTGCGCCAGCTTGACCACATAGTCCAGATCCTGAACGACGGCGTTCTTCATGGTGGGGTTCACGAAGAGCCGCACCCGGAAACAGTTGCCGCCACTGCGCATCATGATCCCGATGGCGTCGGCAGGCTTGCCGCCATCCCGGTACACGGCTCCCAACTCCTCAAGTCTCGACAGCATGGAGATATCGCCGCCCTTCAGCAGCACGTCGTCAGCCCACGCGCCTCCGCCGGGGAGGCCGGGAACTGCCACCATCCATAGCCCCAACATGGCGAGGAAACACTTGTTCATTCGAGACCTGCAGCTACGTCAACGGCGAGGGGAGAGCAATTGCGCCGGAAAGCTGAAGCTACAGCCGCAGGCCAGTCCATGCGAACTGCCCCGCAAGCCCTGGCTCCTTGAGCCCAGTTGGCATTAGCGCAGAGCCAGCGTGCCTTCCCCTTCGACCAGGAGGGTGGCTGCACCGTGGTTGGGTAGGAACTCGACAGGGACCGGCTTGCCGTTCCAGGTGACGGTTGGCTGGGCGGTGAGCCCGGTGAGGAGAATGCGGTAGGGGGTCTTGGGCCAGCCGTCGATGGTGATCTGGCCGTTGCCCTTGACCTGGATTGCACCGGGGGCATGGATGAGCACGCGGTGCGGACCCACTACCTTGCGGTCGAAGATCTTGCCCTTGCCGTAGGCTTCGGGCAAGCGGGCCCCGACGGTGCCGGGATTGATAGCTGGGCCATCGCGATGCTGGCGGCGGGGGAAGAAGAAGTCGGGGAGCAGGCCTTGGCGTTCGACATCGCTGGTGGGCCAGGTTTGCTGCACACCGGAGATGGTGATGCCGGTGGCGAGTTGCCGCCAGAGCTTGCCGTCGATGGGGTCGAGATCGGCCAAGGGCACGAGGGCTGCGCCGTAAACCAGCCCGCACCACTGCACGGGACGGCCAATCCAGAAGGGCGCACGCCAGTTGGTGGCACCAAAGACAGCGATCGTCGCGTAGGCCCCAATGGGTTCCTCAACCGGGGAGTCCACGTAGACGAAGGGCACGCCCGTCCAGGCCCAGTAGCGGGCCTGCTCCAGATGCTTCGGGCTGCCGGAGAGCTGATAGGCCATGGTATACATCCGCACCATGCGCCCGCTGGCCAGGATGTCGGGCGTGTGCAGGGGGCATTCCCAGGTCTGGGCGCCGCGGGGGACGCTGTTCGCGTAGAGCTGCGTCTGCTTGTCCACCAGAGCCAGGGCGTCGCGCCGCAAATCGCGGTCGTTCGTCAGCAGGCAGGCTTCCAGAATCCCGTTCACCGTGGGAGAGGCGAGACCATTGGCGTGCTTGGCGAAGTGGGTAGAGGCGTAGTCGGGGCGGTCCTTGCCAGCGTGGTACAGCAGAACACCGTCGTCCTGGAAGCGCCCAAGGGCCTGCCGCGCCCCGGCGGCGACTTGATCCAAGCGCTTCTCCACGTCGCCATAGAGGAGGTAGGGCAACATGCCAAAGCGAACGTGGGAGACCCCGCTGCCAAGATCCCCCTTTGTCTTCTCCATCCCCTCTGCGGCGCTCTCACGCAGGCGCTCGGCCAGCGCCTCGTCCTGCGTCTGTCCAGCCAGCCAGCGTTGGAGGCAGACAGCATCGGCTGCCTTCTGCGGGCCGAAGCGGTCGCCCCAGACGGCGTGTCGCCAGATTCCACCCTTGTTCGAGGCCGAGTCCAGCCACCCGTGGGCCAGCAAGTCCACGGCACCAGTGAAGCCACCTTCGTACTCGGGCAGCTCTGCCATCCCGTGGGCAGCGACGTAGGTTTTGACGGCGGGGATCACGCTCTTCCCTTTGCCGCCCAGGAGTTCGTAGGTGAACTCCAAGGGCTTGCTTGCCGACAAGGGCATGGCATCCAGAGGCGCGATGCTGTTTTCTAGCCGTTGCGGACCGACACCGGGATGCCAGAGAGCGAAGAGATGAGCCCCGGAGCCGAAGGTCCGGTCGGGCGAGTCGAACACAGCGGCGGGCAGATCCTGGCGTTGCCACGAGACGCCCAGATAGCGGTCATCATGGGCCAAGGCCATCAGCGGGAAGCAAAGCTTGAGGTCGTCCACGACACGGCGTACGGCCAGGGCGCCACGCACATCGGCTTCGCTGCTGCTGGGTTCGTCGGCCAAGTACTCCGTGCCCGGGAGCATGGCCTGCGTCTTGCGCTCGCCAAAGGTCCCGAGACCAGGGAAGAGGGTCAGCCAAGGAAGGTGGAAGACCTCGCGGTCGCGGTCCACGGTCACCTTGGTCGTGACCTTGATCATGCCATCCGGACCTCGAGCGAAGATCCGTGAGAAGCGCCACCGGACCCCGTCGGGATCGGTGACGGTTGCCATACTGAGGAGGACATTGCCCTGCTTCACCGTCTTGCCGGGCGCGTTGGTCAGGGACAGGTAGGAGGCCCTCTTGCCACTAAGCACCCCGATCTGGTCATTGCTGTGGCTGCGGGCAAAGGGCTTGCCGGCCACGATCAGCTCGAACACGCCCCAGCGACTGGCGGAGTGGCGCAGCACGAGATCGCCGGATACCAACTCGGGACCGTCGCAGGGCAGAGCCTTGGGCGGGGTGGTGCGGGGGGCCTCCATCGCGGCCAGGATCTGGGCCTTGATCGAGTGCAACACGATGTCATCCCCGCCACGGCTACCAGGGTCGAGGCGCAAGCGGGTATTCTTGGGTTGGGGCGGAATGACGATGGTGTACTCATGCCACTCGCCATCGGCGATCAGCGGCACGCCCATGCTTCTGCCCGCCGTGAAGCCGGGACCGTAGAACAGTTCACCCCCCGCGTCGCCATCGGTGCGCAGACGCAAGGTCAGGCGAGTCGGAGCCGTGCCCAGATCCACGGCAATGGGCGGGCCCTCAATCCAGGGATCCTCCTCGCCATCGCAGGCGAAGGCAAGCCCCTCGGGAGTGGACTTCAGACCGGTCACGCGGGCATTGCCCTTCCAACCATGGATTCCCTTCGTGAAATCGAAGAGCACGGTGTCCCCGGCGCCAGCCAGCATCGCCGTGACCATCCCCATGAGATACAGACTGCGCAACAGCATGACGCGTTTCCTCTGAATTGTGCCGTGGAGGGGCGGACGGCGATGACCCTACGAGACGCCCATTCCAATGATTCTATGTTGGTGTAACGTGCATTCTCTCCGACCAGAGGATACCATTTCAGGACAATCTTGCTTGTTTGCCTAAGGGGGAGCTCATGTTTCTACCCAACGAAGTCGCCGAGCAACTGCGAGCCAAGAAGTGCGCCAGCCCCACGCTGGCAGTGCGCGCCCTGGGCGACGTGAATGGTGCAGCGGGCGAGGCCCATGTCATCGCCGCGCCTCCGCAGTTGGTCGTCGTCTCCCGCCGTCTCGGATCGGACTGGCAGACCACGCTGCATGAATTGGTGGAAGTGACGGGGCTGAGCGTCGAGGGAACGGCACCGGAACGGCGGCTGGTGTGGACCGTGGCCGAGTGCACCTACGATGTGGCGATCCCCTCGTATAGTTCGGGACCAGCCGAGGAACTGTGCGTCCTGTGGCTGAAAACTCGCCAGCTCGCAGGCAAGGATCTGAGCGTGAAGGCCAAAGAGAAGATGGCGCCCAAGGTCGATCTCATTCCGGACGAGCTCTCGCCGGTGCTCGTGCTCAGTGCCGCCCTCCAGGCGATGCTGCAGGCGGACGATCTCGTCTGCGAGGAGGAACTGCGGTTGGTGGAGCGCCTGATTGAGCGACCAGCGATGATTGAGCAAGGCGGAGTGCTGCTGCGCGCACTCGGGGTGGATGGGCTGCTGGCGCGCCTTGGAGAAGGGGTTCTGGACGAGCCGCAGAAACAGTGCCTGCTGGCCAATCTCTACGAACTCGCCATGGTCGATGGCCGCCTGCGATCCACCGAGGTGACCTTGCTGGACAAGTTCCGCGAGACCCTCGGTGTCGACCGCGAGCGTTGTATGACGCTCGAGCAGGTGCTGCGCACCAAGAACGATCTCTCGGTATTCTCCTACTGAACGAACGCGGGGCCGCTACGCGTCGGCAGCCAACCCGCGCAGAAACTCGCGGTCGAGACGGGCCTTGACCGTGCGGCGGTCGATGCCCATGGCTTCGGCCGCGTGGACGAAGTTCTGGTCCTGTTGGTAGACGAGCGTGATGTACAGCTCGGTGAGCCGATCCAGACTCAGACGTCCGGTGCGGACCTCTTCCAGGAACTCGGTCATGGCACCCGTCGGGCGTTTGGGACGCTTCAGAGGCTGGTACTCGCCGCGCACGAGCACATTGCGCACGCATTGCTCCAGCTCACGCACATTGCCTGGCCAGGGGTAGTCGGTCCCCAAGTGGTTCTCGATCCAGTGCAGCACGTCCTCCGCAAGGTCATCGGCCTCCGCCTCGGGCACCAGCTTCCCGGCGACGAAGAGAGTCAGGTTGCGGAGCTCGGCCGGGCTGTCGCCGATCTGCTCGCGGAGCGAGGGGGTGCGGATGAGGTCGCCGCAGAGCCGATAGTAGAGGTCGGCGCGGAACCGGCCGGACTCGATTTCCACACCGAGATCGCGGTTGGTGGCGGCGGTGAGCTTGCCCTGGAAGGGGAACTCCTGGACATCACCGACGCGCTGAAACACTCGGCTCTCAAGCACGCGCAGGAGCTTGACTTGAAGATCGCGAGTGATCTCCCCGATCTCGTCCAGGAAGACCGTCCCGTGGGGGCCGCAGGTCTGCAGCCAGCCATCGCGGTCCTCCAAGGCACCCGTAAAAGCCCCCCGGCGGTGTCCGAACAGGGCCGATTCCACCAGTGTGGGCGTGATGGCCGAGAGATTGATGCCAAAGAAGTCCCGGCCCGGGATATCCGCGAAGCTCCCCGACTTGGGATCGAAGGGGATGTAGCGGCTCATGGCAATGCTCTTGGCCACCAACTCCTTGCCCGTGCCCGAGGCGCCGGTGATCAGCACGGGCAGATCGCCCATTCGGTCATAGAGCGACCGCCGGTAGCGGCGCATGTCGTGGGTGAAGACCGATTGCCACACGGAGGCGCGGAGGCGAGCCGTCGCCATAGACCCCCCCACGATCCAGTGGAATGTGAGGTGGAAGGCTCGGCGGATCTGGTACTGGCAGGCGAAGAAGTGGGCGATGTCCTCGTCGGGCAGATGCACGCCGGGCAATTCGAGAAGCTCTCGACAGTCCCGGTTGAAACGCCGGTAGAGCGTGGGGCAGTCCAGGCGTTCGGTCATCGGGTCCAACCCACGCTTGACCAGTTCCAGCAACTCATCCACAAAGCGATAGTAGAGGGTGTAGACCACCAGGTCGCGATAGAGCGAGAGCTCCCGACGGGTGGGTTTGGCATCCACCGCATGGAGGCGGGCGCAGATGGCGGCGGTCACCTTCTCCACCTTGGCCGAGATGGTGCGGATGTTCGGGGCTTCGGCATCGTCGCCCGCCTTCACGCTCCAGACGTCGCCATGGGGGATGAACGCGGCTCCGGCCGCAACCTTCTCCGCCTCGATGCGCTCCGGTAGGAATGGGTTGCAGTAGGTCAGGGCGCCGACGGCCTCGGCGAAGGCGGTCTCTTCGGTCGTGAGAACGGGCATGGCGAGGTATCTCCCTATTCGGCTGGTACCGGCTTCCCTGCCAGGATCGCCTGCTGCCAGAGCCCGGCCCAGCGGCTGTACTCACCGCGGCGGGAGTGGTACACGCCCCCATGCCCCACATCCGGCATGGAGACGATCCGCTTCGGAGCGGCCAACTCATTGAACATGGCGAAGATGCCTGGAGCCGGGCAGGTGCGGTCCACCAGCCCGACGCCAACGAGCGAGGCACACTTGGCCCGCTTGGCGAAGTTCACGCAGTCAAAATACTTGCTGGTGGCCAGGGCGGCGGCTTGGTCCTTGATCTCCGCTGAAGACCGGGTGTTCCAGCCCGGCCAGCCCGGTTGCCGGCCCACGAGGTGCCCTGTGTGGTCGCAGCCAGCGGGCACGCTGATGACAATGTGCGTCACTTTGGGATGCAGCCCGGCCGAGGCGATGGACTGGTAGCCGCCCTGGCTGCCGCCGGTCACCAACAGGCGTTTGCCGTCCCACTCCGGGCGTTCGACCAAGTAGTCGAGCGACCGTCGGCAGGCGAGCAGCATGCGCAGAAAGTAGCTCTTCTCCCGGTCCTCCCGCCCGAACAGCGGGTAGTTCTTGAGCTTGGTCTTCGAGAGTTCGTCGTAGAACGCCTTGGGCTGGTCCGGCGCAATGTCGTGAGCAATAATGTGCATGACCAGCCAGCCGCCCTTGGCACGCCAGATCGCGCCGCGCGGGCTCAGGCCACGCACACCAGCCCCTTCGACGACCAGGCAAGCCGGCAGGCTCTTCTTGCCCTTCGGGCGGGCGATCACGCCCTGCACGCGGGTGCCCCAGACGTTGTCCAGCGTGATCCGCCACGCTTCGACATTGGGGCCCTTGGTCTTGACAGGCGTGAGTTTGGCGTTCATCGGGATCTTGTGCAATTCGGCGATCTTCGCCCGCCAGAACGCATCGAAGTCCTCGGGTTCGGGCGCGGAAGGCCCGATCTTCTCCGCGCCGAAAATCGCTCCCGCGTAGTCGCGCAAGACTCTCTTGCCGCCTGCAGGCTTGTAGCTGAGATAGGTCATCAGCCAGCCGGGCTGGTCCAGACTAGCGGTCAGCGTCGCCTTGCCGTCAACCAACGCCAACTCGCCCTTCCGGATCGTCTTCACCCCGCCCTGACGAAGGTCGAAGGAGATCTTCCCCGCCGCCGGTTTCTCGTCTGCCGTGACCGCGATGGTCCAGGTCACGGTTTCGCCGGGGGCGTACTTCCCATCCGCCCGGTCGGGCTTCGCCTGGAAGGCGATCTTAGGGGCGGCCACGAGGAGCGTGGCGAGAAGTGAAGCGAGGGCAAAAAGGCGCATGGTCAGTTCTCCGTGGGGGCAAGGGCAGGCGGATCTCGCGCGGCCAGGCTAGCTTCCCGCTGATGCGAACAGTGGCTGCAGGGCCGGGTAGAGCTGAACGTAGGTGTCGTAGCAGTTCTGGCAAGCCTCGCGCCACTCGGGGACGGGGTGGAACGCCTGGCTGGAGCGCAGGTGCTCGGTGCTCGCGCACGCTTCGGCGGCGGAGGCGTAGACACCCGCGCCAATGCCCGCGATCAGGGCGGCCCCCAGGCTGGTGATCTCGGTGAACGAAAGGGAGCGGATGGGGCGGTCCAGCATGGTCGCCTTGATCCGGTTCAGCAAGTCATTCGTGCTGCCGCCACCAACGGTCACCACCTCGGGGGCATGCAGGCCGCATTCCTCTTCGAGCAGGCCGACGATCTGCCGCCAGCCGCAGGCAATCCCCTCGAACACCGCCCGGCAGGCTTCGGCGCGGCCGGTGCCCAGAGCCAAGCCGAAGAACGCCCCGCGCGCCTGCGGGTCCCACCACGGCGTCCGTTCCCCCTGCAGATAAGGCAGGAACACGAGCCCGTTCGAGCCCGGTGCCGCCGTCTCGGCCCAGCCAGTCATCTCGGCCAGCGAACAAGGCAGAAACTCCTCCTGGAACCACTTCACCGACGCCCCCGCGGTGCTCATCGTGCCGTTCACGACCCACAGGCCCGGCACGGGCGCATGGATGTTGCAGAACACCGGATTGCGCGGCGGGTGGTCTGCGGTGATCATCAGGCAATCCGTTGTCCCCGCACTGACAAACAGCTTCCCCGGGCCATGAATGCCGCCACCCAGCGTCGCCAACGGCGCGTCCCCGCACCCCGCCACGACCGGCGTCCCTGTGGGTAAGCCGCACAGTGCGGATGCTTCAGAAGTTACGGAACCGGCCACCTCAGTCGAGCCCAACGGCCTGGGCAAGCGGTCGGCACTCAGGCCCGCCGCCGTCAGAATCGCTTCGTCATACCGCAGCTCGTTCCCTGGAGCGGCCATGCCGGAGAGGGACTGGTGGCTGGCATCGACCACGAACTCGCCGGTCAGGCGGTGCACCAGATAGGTCTCGATCTGGCCGAATATCCGAGTTCGGGCGAAGACCTCCGGCTCTTCGTCCCGCAGCCAGAGGATCCCCGGCAAAGTCGTCGTGCCTGGGGTGAACCGGTTCCCCGTCCGCCGCTCCAGTTCCGCCACGCCAAACGCTTCGGCAAAGGCCTGGGCCTGAGCCTGAGCGCGATGGTCGCAATACAGCAGAGCCGGAGTCAACGGCCTCCCCGCTTCATCCATCGGCACCAAGGCTGGGAAGATCGTGCTCAGGCCCACGCCTTGTATCGCCACAAAGGCCACCGGTTGCGAAGCGCGCAACTGGGCCAGCACCGCCACCAGGGCCTGCCACAACCCCTCGGGATCCGCTTCCGCCCGTTCCGGGGTCGGCATCTCGATCTCGATGGCGACCTTGGCCTGGGCGAGGATGGTGCCCGCCTCCGGATCAAACAGCACCGCCTTGAGCGACGACGTGCCCAGATCGATACCTAGCAGCATGGACGAACTCCTCGCGCGAGATGGGTTTCACACGCCCTACCCTACCCCCAACGGCACCAACCGACCAACCGCCGCTCGAAGCTCGACATGTGGTTGGGGGCCGCTATGGTTGCGGGCTCCGCCGGTGCACTGCCGCGCCCGCAGAAACATCACCATGGATCCAGTCACACTACAAGTCATCGGCATCGTCTTCGTGGCCACCTTCGTGCGGGGGCTGACCGGGTTTGGCAACGCCTTGGTCGCCATGCCTCTGCTAGCGCTGGTGATCGACATGAAGGTCGCCTCGCCGTTGGTCGCGATGACGGCGATCCTGATGGCCGTGCTCATGCTCGTCACCAACTGGCGCCAGGTGCATATCCGATCCGCGTGGCGGCTGCTGCTGGCCTCAGCTCCAGGCGTCTACATCGGGCTCAAGCTACTGACAAGCGTCGAGGGGCCGGGGCTGCGAATCGGCCTCGCCATCTTCATCCTGTCCTACTCCGTCTATGACCTTTGCCGGCCGCGTCTGGCCCATCTGAAGAACGAGAACTGGGCGTACCTGGCGGGGTTCGTGTCGGGGGTGATCGGCGGGGCGTGCAACGCCAATGGCCCCCCCATCGTGATCTACGGCACCATGCGGGGCTGGAATCCGGAGAAGTTCCGCGCCACACTCCAGGGGTTCTTCCTGCCTGCCGGACTGTTCATCCTGGTCGGGCACGCTGCCAAGGGGCTGTGGACCGACCAAGTCGTCCACCTGTTCCTCTGGTCGCTGCCCAGCGTCTTCGTGGGGATCACCCTCGGCAGCCTGCTGGCGAAGCGCGTAAAGAAGGAGCACTTCCGGGTGGTCATCCACACCGTGCTCATCGGCTCCGCCCTCATGCTCCTCTGGAAGGCGCTTGGGGGGGCCTGATCGGAGGGTTGGGGGGCGGTCTGGACAGGGCTGGCCGAGACCGGTGCCAGAAAAACCGCACCCGTGCTCTTGCATCCCCCATTCACGGATGGTACTTTCTGCGGTATTCGGGCTTTGGCATCCTGGTCGGCGTCACCTGGGTGGACGCGTCAGGGGCTAGGCAGGTTCAAGGCAGCAGGACGAAGGAGTAACGAGATGAGTACAAAGAGGTCTGGTTTTGTTTGGGTCTCTCGGGTGGCGGTGGTAGCCCTCTTGATGGGCATCGTGTCACAGGCTGGCGAAGCGTTTCAGTCGAAAGGGATGTATGAAGCGGGGTTCGGCGCTACCTGGACCAAGCTCGATGTGGACGGCATGGACGCCCACTTCCTGGTCGGGCAAGCGGATCTCTCCTACTTCCTCACCGACGGTCTCTCCCTCGGCGCTGGCGTCATGGGCGCCTATCTGGTTGACGCTGCTGACATAGAGGAAGACGCCGCTCTCCTCGGGCTCGAGGTGAACCTGCGCTACCACCTTCCGGCCATTGGCTGCGCGGTGCCCTATGTGGGCATCCATGGTGGCTGGGCCTACATGGAAGCCGGCGACGATACCGACGATGGGCTGATGTACGGTGCCCATGCCGGTATCAAGTACCCGATCACGGCGAATGTGTTCTTCGACACCCAGGTCAAGTACACCATCTTTGAGATGGACGAGGCCGAAATGGATCTGGACACGCTCCAGGTTCTGTTTGGCATCCGCTACTACTTTGGCGAAGGCGCCAACGCGAGTGCCGGCGGCGGTGCCGAACCTGCCCCGTACGAAGCGGGCGACATCGAGCTTAGCTTCGCGGGCGGCTACAACTGGACGACCACGGACACCGGTGGCGATGACCAGGATTCGCACACCATCAACGCCAGCGGCAACGCAGCGTACTTCGTGACCGACGCCATCTCCGTTGGTGTCGGCGCCCTCGGCATGTACGTCATCGATGCTGGCGACGTGGACGAGGACACCCTACTCATTGGTGCCGAACTGAGCGCGGACTACCACTTCTGCGGCCTTGGTCGCTTGGTGCCCTACCTCGGCCTCCATGGTGGCTATGGCTACATCACAACCGGCGAGAGCGAGCACATGTGGGAATACGGCGCCCATGGCGGCGTGAAGTACCTCGTGACCGACACCGTGTTCATCAATGCCCAACTCCGTTACACCAAGTTCGACCTCGACGACAACGACATTGACGTCGACTTGGATGCCACCCAGGCCATGGTCGGCCTCGGGTTCCGCCTCTAGTCCCGACGTTCCGTCAATCGCCCCCCGAGCCGCGCCTGCTTGGCCGACTCGGGGGGTTTCTGTTTTGGGGGGGACGACTGCTCGTCTCCGGGGCGTCCCCTGCTGGCGCTGGCGCATTCCGCCGGTAGGTTACGGAATCGAACCGTTTTGGACCACTTCCCCCCAGTTGCCTGGAACCGCAGATGCCCGAGTCTCACGCCAGTCAGGAAGCAACGGCCGCCCTTTCGCAGTGGCAGCTGATCCGGCTTCGTTTCGTCAAACACCGGGCCGCATTGGTCTGCTTCTTCCTGCTCATCGTGCTGTACCTGGGGGCGGTCTTTGCCGAGTTCGTGGCCCCCTGTGGCTCGCAGCATAAGGACATCAAGCGGGCATATTGCCCCCCCCAGCCGCCGCGGATCAGCCTGAAGCACGGACTCCATGCCCGTGGCATCGCCCGCCATGTGCACCCGATCACCAAGCGCAAGCAGCATGTGGTCCGCCAGGACGAGATCGTGCCGCTTGGGTTCCTTGTCAAAGGCGAACCCTACAAGCTGCTTGGCCTGATTCCGGCCCAGAGACGCCTCTTTGGGGTCAACGCGGTGAAGTACCGTCGCCTCTATCCCGAAGCCGGAAGCGTTCCCGGCTGGTACCTCTTCGGGGCCGACAAGTATGGGCAGGACCTCTTCAGCCGAATCGTCTTCGGGGCGCGGATCTCCCTCTCCATCGGTCTGCTGGCGATCGCCGTGACCTTCGTCCTGGGCATCGTCATCGGCGGCATCTCGGGGTATGTGGGAGGGGCGACCGACACGGTCATTCAGCGCGTCATCGAGATCATCAACGCCTTTCCCCGCCTGCCCCTCTGGCTCGCTCTCGGCGCGGCCATGCCCAGCGACTGGTCAAGCCTGCGGATCTACTTTGCGATCACCATCGTGCTCAGCCTTCTCGGCTGGACGAATCTGGCCCGCGTGGTACGCGGAAAACTGCTGGCCCTGCGCGAGGAGGACTACGCGGTGGCCGCACGCTTGCTGGGTGCCAGCCATGGCCGGATCATCTTCCGCCATCTCCTGCCTGGGTTCACCAGCCACATCATCGTCACGCTCACCCTGCGCGTCCCCACCATGATTCTGGGCGAGACCTCGCTCAGCTTCCTCGGGCTCGGGCTGCGCCCCCCCATCGTGAGCTGGGGAGTCATGCTCCAGGACTGCATGAACATGCAGACGGTGGCCAACTACCCCTGGCTGCTGCTGCCGCTGACCTTCATCATTCTCACCGTCCTCTCCTTCAATTTCCTCGGCGATGGATTGCGCGACGCCGCCGACCCCTACGGCGAGCGCTGACGGCCCATGGCACCCCGCCTGCTACCCGAGACCGTGGTTGCCATCGACCTGGGAACCACGGGCATCAACGCCTACAGCGATCACATCATCGAGATTGGCGCCGTGGTGTGGCACGACGGCGAAATCGTGGACCGGTTCAGCGAGCTGGTCGATCCCGAGATCTCCCTCCCCGCCACCATCGTGCGGCTCACCGGCATCACACCCGCCATGCTCAAGGGCACGCGCACGATCGAGGAGGTCATCCCCGACTTCCTCGACTTTCTGCCGGAGCACAGCGTCGGGCTAGCCCACAACGCCAGTTTCGATGCCAGTTTCCTGCGCCGGGCCGCACCGGGCCTGTTCAAGCTCCCCATGCTGGATACCCTGCGCCTCTCCGGGATCTGCTTCCCCACCTTGCCCAGCCACAGCCTGGCATTCCTCAAGGGGAAGCTCGATCTGGCCACCGGCGATTCCCACCGGGCCTTGGCGGATGCCGAGTGCGCCCTGCGCCTCTGGGAACGGATGAGCGAGAGCTTCCGCCAGATGTCCCCCGCCCTGTTGCGGGCCATCGCCCAGCTGCTCTCGCCGCTCCGCTCCGATCCCATGTGGCGCTACTTCCGAGACCTGACCGAGGAGGCGGAAAGCGACGGGCGACAACTGACCGACCTTTTCCCCAATCGCCCCGCCCCCAAGCGCCGCAAGCTTCCTGAGACGGAGTTCACGCCCCTGCCGCCCGAGGACATCGCGGCCCTTCTTGGTCCTGACGGTCCCTTCTCCCAGCAGTTCGCCGGCTACGAACCACGCGACGAGCAGGTGCGCATGGCCATCGCCGTACAGGAAGCCCTGAACGAAGAGAAGCACCTCCTGGTTGAGGCCGGCACGGGCGTCGGCAAGAGCTTCGGCTACCTGCTCCCGGCCTTGCGTTGGTCTCTGGCCAACGATGTGCCGGTGGTCATCAGCACCAACACGAAGAACCTCCAGGCCCAGCTCTTCGAAAAGGACCTCCCGGCGCTCGCGAGCGCCCTGGATGTGGAACCCAAGACCGCCCTCATCAAGGGACGCCGCAACTACCTCTGCCTGCGCAAGCTCCTCTACCTGCTTCGCAATCCCGATACCGAACTGGAGCGCAAGGAACGCCCGCCCGTGGCCAGCGTCCTGCGTTGGGCTGCGGATTCGGAGACCGGAGACATCTCGGAATCCGTCGTGGGCGACCGCGCGCGGCTGCGCGACCTAGCCAGCAAACTCACCTCCATCGCCGAGGAGTGTCAAGGCCCCGACTGCCCGCATCAGCGGCGCTGCTTCCTCCAGGCTGCGCGCCGCAAAGCGCTGGCAGCAGATCTGGTGGTCGCCAACCATGCCGTGGTCATGTCCGAGCTCGATGCCGGGGAGCAGCGCCCCCCCGTCCTGCCGCCTCACGCCCACATCATCTTCGACGAAGCCCACAACCTGGAGAGCGTTGCCACCAACGGCCTTGCCCACGAGGTCTCGCTCAGGCGCATCCGTTTCGTGCTCAACCGCCTCTGGCGCACTGGCCGGGGCAAGAAGAAACGGGGCATCGTGCCGACCTTGCTGCGCGATCTCGAGAAGGGGATCCCCGGCGACGATGAATCCCGCGAGCTTGCCCTCGCCTTCGCCAAGATGCTGGGCCGGGCCGTAGAGCAAACCCAGATCCCCCTGCCCGCCTTCTTCACCGAACTCGCCACGTTCCTCCGCCAAGGCCGGCCTGTCTCGGAACGGCGCATCCGTCCCGAACGACGTCTGGCCGGGCAATGGGACGACATCTTTGCCGCCAAGGAGACCATGCTGGTGGCCCTGGCCGCCGTGGCCCAGGCGGCGGACGGCTTGGTCGAGGCCCTGGAGGATATGGGAGGGGAAGAGGAGGAGGGCGAGGACGCCGACATCCCAGATCTGGCCGTCTTCCGGAAGGAGGTCTGGGCCTCCGCCGTGTGGTTGCGGGAGTTCACCGAGGATGTGGAGTTGGTGCTGAGGGCGGAGAACCCCGAGTTCGTCTACTGGGTCGAGAGCGCGCCTCCCGCCCAAGGCGATGCCCGCGCCTGGGGCGCCCCGATTCACGTGGGCGAACTGCTCAACGAGAAGCTCTTCGCCCGGAAGAAGACGGTTGTATTCACCTCCGCAACCCTCAGCGTCGGTGGCACCATGGACTTCCTGAAGGGCCGGCTCGGCGCCGATCTGGTCCCCCCCGAACGCCGCCGCGAACTGATCCTCGGCACCCCCTTCGACTACAGCCAGCAGTGTCTGGTCATGGTCCCCACCTTCCTGCCCGAACCCGCAGAGAGGGACCGCGACTACACCGCCGAACTGGGCCGGCTTCTCGCCGATGTCTTCCAACGCACCGAAGGCCGGGGCATGGCCCTCTTCACCAGCCACGAGATGCTGCGCCGCGCGGCGGGGGTGCTCCAGCACGAGCTTTCCGGAAGCGAGATCCGGATCCTCGCCCAAGGGCTGTCCGGCTCGCGCGAGAAGATCACCCGTCAGTTCAAGGACGACTTCCGGTCCGTTCTCCTCGGCACCCACTCCTTCTGGGAAGGCGTCGATGTGGTCGGCGAGACCCTCTCCTGCCTGGTCCTGGCCCGGCTGCCCTTCGCGGTCTTCACCGATCCCGTCATCGAAGCCCGTTGCGAGCGCCTGGAAGCCCAAGGGCAGAATCCGTTCATCAACTACAGCATCCCCCACGCCGTCATCCGCTTCCGGCAGGGCTTCGGCCGCCTCATCCGCCATCGCAGCGACCGCGGCGTCATCATCATCGCCGACCGTCGCATTGTCTCCAAGTTCTACGGCCAGTACTTCCGCGACGCCATGCCCACCGACCTCCAAGTCTGCCACGACCCCATCACCTTTCTCGACGAGATCGACGAGTTCCTCGCCTGAGAGAAACCGGGACTGCAAGTCCGGATCGTGCGGAGACCTGCCCATGGCAAGTAGAGCATGCGCCACCAGATCCGGCGTGCCGGCCACCAGCCATCCCCCCGCGGGATCCACGACCGTGAGAAGAGACCAAGCCGCAACAGCCCAGGAAGAACCACTGCGCTCAGAAGAGCCGACTGGTCCCCAACTGGATGGCGCGGCTGGCAACACCCTCCCATGTCTGATCCCCTTCCTTCGGTATCCGTCATACCCACGCGGGTGGGAGGCACAGGCCCTCAATCCCTTCGCCGATACTCCCCCGGCCCCATCACGGCGCCCGATCCAGCTCGATCCCAAGTCCAGGTGCATCGGGCAGGGCGATCACGCCGTCCACTGGCGCATAGACGGTTTGCTGGAAGAACTGCTTGTGGGGCTGATGCTGGCAGAGATACTCCACGTAGGGCACCACGCTCGGGGACTGGGACCCGGCCACATGGAGTGCTGCGAGGAGCGAGTGGCCATGGGCAACCACGGGTACACCGTAGCTGGAGGCCAGGGCGCAGATCTTCACCAGCTCGCTGATTCCCCCGCACCAATCGGGGTCGGTCTGGACGAAGTCCACAGCCCCGGCGGCCAGCAGTTCCTGCACCTGCCAGCGGGTGTAGACGTGTTCGCCGGTGGCGAGTGGCACCCGGGTTTCGGCCTTGAGTCTAGCAAAGGCCCCAACCCGCTCGGGCGGCAGGGGCTCCTCCATCCAGGTTAGGTTGTGGGGCTCAAGAGCGCGCAGCATCTCGCGGGAGTAGGTGGGATCCCAGCCCATGAAGGCATCCATCATCAGCGGGTAGTGCCGACCAAGTGCATCGCGCAATGCCTCGACGAGGGCCAGGTTCCTGACCTTGCCCTCCTCGCCATCGCCAGGACCATAGCGGAAGAACCACTTCTGGGCGGAGTACCCTTGGGCTTTGGTCTCCCGGGCAACCTGGGCGGCAGCCTGGGGCTCCACCGAGGAGCCGAGCATCGACGCGTAGGCAGGAACAGCCGGGCGGGTCGGGCCGCCCAGAAGGCGGTAGACCGGTTGCCGCCACGCCTTGCCTTTCAGATCCCACAGGGCGCAATCCACTGCCGAGACGCCAGTCATGAACAGGCCGGAACGACCATGGCGATGCAGACGCATCATCTGGTCGCTGAGCGCCTCGGTGGCCAACGGATCGCGCCCGACCAGGAAAGGCGCAAGAAAGCGCGTGATGACGAAGGTCTGCTCGTCCTCGATCGGCCCGAAGATGCCGGACACTTCCTCGTCTGTGTGAATCTCGACGTACTGCGCGGAAACGGACTGGATCCCCCCCTTGCGGCTCCCGGACCAACTGCGGTGGTTGAACTCGGGGTAGACATCCAGCGCCTGAGCCTGTCGGTCACCGGACGCACGAGCGGCAACATCCCGTTCGCCGTGGACGGTGAAGACGGTGACTTCGGTGATCTTCATGGTTGGCCCTTTGCCTGCGCGGGGACTTGGGATCCCCCTTACTCCGACTTCCGCAAGCCTACCCGCCCCGTCCTGACACGTCAAGTGAGGACCTGGTCGCCCCTGGGTCCGCTCAGGCATCCCCGTGCGGGCGAGCGGGGGCCTTGGCCGCCACCTCTGTCTGGTTCCGGCCGCCCTCCTTGGCTCGGTACAGAGCTTGGTCAGCCCGTTGCAAGGCGTCGTTCTCGGACTCCTGGGGGAGGATCTCAGCGACGCCCAGGCTGACGGTGACCGGGATGGGGTGCCCACCATGGGCGATGCCCGAACCCGCGACCGCGTGACGGATCTTCTCAGCGATGACAGAGGCATCGTCCTGCGAGCAGTCCTTGAGAACCACCACGAACTCATCCCCTCCCCAGCGACAGACGGTGTCGGATAGGCGAAGCGCGGCGCAGGCGGAGCGGCCCACATCTTGGAGGAGCGCATCCCCAGCGGCATGACCATGGGTGTCGTTCGCGCGTTTGAGGTAATCGACGTCAAAGAGCACGAGCGAGCAACGGGTGCCCCGGCGGCCGCAATCGCGGACGGTGGCATCGAAGAGGACTCCGAAAGCCCGCCGGTTGTAGAGGCCGGTCAACGGGTCGGTGGTCACCAGCTTCTCGATTCGTCGTTGGTAGGCGGAGATGGTTGCATTGGTGAGCAGCAGGATCAGGCCCGTGATGAGCGCGCAGATGCCAAGATTGGCAAGGAGGGCACGGCGAATTCCCCGCACTTGGCGGGCTTCTGGCTGAAGGGCAATCAGATGCCATCCCAGTTCCTTGACGAAGCGGGCATTCACGTGCACTGTCCCCTCCTTGGAGGCATAGCTGAGCGGCTCACCAACACTGCCCAGAATGTCGCTCGCGATGGCGCGGAGACCGGTGATCCCCCGCAAGTCGTCGGCCTCGATCGGCGTTCCCCGGCTGCGCAGGACAATCCTGCCGTCACGGTCGGCAAAGAAGACGGTGCAACCGTATTCCTCCTGATAGCGGGCGAGGATGTCCCGAACGGCATACACCATCAGCCCGACGCCGGTGGCCCCGATGTAGTTGCCCACTTGGTCGTGGACGCGGTAGTTGATGAAGATGGTCGTGGCGTCGTCGTTCGCCATGTCCGGATCGACATTGATCTCGTAGGGTTCCGCCATCTCCCGGACCCGGAAGTACCAGCGGTCTCGCTCCTCGGTTTCCTTCACGGTCTTGAGAATGCCGTTCGCCTGGTAGTAGATGCGGGTCTTTTCCGAGACAAAGAAGCTGGTGAAGGTCCCGTATTCCTCCTGGATCTCCTTCAGGTACTTGGTCATCTCCTCCGCGGGCTTCTCGCCGTTGGTGACCCAGTCTCGCAGGAACGTGTCATGCGCCATCAGGGAAGCGAGGAAGACGGGCCGCAGGAGATCCCGCTGGACTTCGGAGTAGACGCTGTCGCGAGTCAGCGGCAGTTCATGGGAGACGATCTGCCTTCTCAACGAGGCAAGTGACACGAAATAGCTCGCCAGACTGGTCAGGAGGAATCCAGCCACCAGCAACAGGCTCAGGCCCAGGATCAGTCGGTTCTTCCGTTTGTGCAAGGTGCTGCCATCCCCATCTGGACGCCCTCCGGTCGGTGAATCCCACAGTGCCCCACGCCCCTCTCATGCTTCGCGACCGGAACTGACACGTGGGGGGGCGAGTTGCGCGCAGGGGCGTATCGAGCCGTACGGTACCACAGACTCCCTTCTGCATCCAGCAACGCCGGGCCAACTTGCGGGACATACCGCCAAGTGCCATGCTTCCCCTACACTTCAGCTCAACTGGCGAGGACCAGTGCATGGCGGCCAACTCCGACTTCCTGAAGGCGATCCATTTCGACCACCCCGAACGGATCCCGCTGC
>JABGQJ010000349.1 GCA_018648945.1 Victivallales bacterium | reverse complement strand
CCCCCGACCCCACATGAAGGCTTTGCGGAGCGGGCCGTCGCGCCGCGACAACCCCCTCCGCAAAGCGACTGCCGCTGCTGGCGCACCGAAGCGGAGCTCGCCTGAAGGGAAGCAACTTCCAGCCCGCAGCTGAACCATCTGAACCCCCAACCCTCTCCCATTCCACTATTCCATCATTCCATCATTCCATCATTCCCCCCAGAATGACATTGCCGCATGCCGCGCTAGTCTACGGCAAGCCACCGAACTGCGGAGAATGCCGGACCATGTTTCACGAATGCATCTGTCTTGGGTTGCCTTCCCTGGCTGGGTACTCGTTGCCAGAGGCGCTGGTCAAGGCGCGGGAACTGGGTTTCCAGTCAGTGATGTCGCTGCCCGGTGGCCCCAATGCCAAACACTCTCTCGGCCCGTTCCCGACACTGGGCTATGATGATCCGGCGGGACGAGGGCAGCTTCAGGGATTGCTCGACGGCTTCGCCCGGGTATCCATTCACCAAGCCTGGGATCAAGACTGGCAAGGCTGGATCGACTGCGCCAAGCTGGTCGGGGCCCAGGTGGTCGCTGTGCATGCGGGGATCTGCCAGGGCGATCCGAGCGAGTGGCTGGCGGCGACGGCACGGCACTGGCGCGTGGTCGGGGACTATGCGCAGGCGCACGGCATTCGCGTAGGGATCGAGAACGAGGGGGGTGCGAGGGACACCTACCTGCGGCTGATTCGGGAGGTGGATCACCCCGCTGTGGGCGCGACCATCGACCTTGGCCATTGCGCCTACTTCGTCGAAGTCACCGCCCAACCCGATCTGGGTCGGCGCGTAGGGTTGCTCAACCAGACCATCAGCGATGTTCTCACTGAACTCGGCGACCGGGTGGTTGCCGTGCACGCCCACAATGTTCGGGTGGCGGATTGGCGCGACCATCGCAGTGTCGTTTCCGGTGCCATCGACATGGCCCAGGCATTCCGTGGCCTCGCCCAAATTGGCTTCCGGGGTAGTATCGACATCGAGCTCGAAGAGCCCGACATGGAACAGGCCTGCGCCGAAACTGGCGCTTGTCTCGATGCCCTCTGCCGGTCCGTGCTCGGGTAATGAAGGCGCTGGCGAGAGTGGAAGCGGCATCTTGCCGCTTGTCTTCCTGAGCTGGGCCAGTGGTGCTGGGGCCGAGCGGCGGGGGGCCGCTTTCACGTTCGCTGGTGCTTGTGCATCGGCAAATCCCATCTCCCTGCTTTCCTCCTGGCCGGGGTCATTGGTACTGAAGACCAAGCGGCGAGACGCCGCTTCCACTCTGGGGACGTCGTGGCGGTGCGCGAGCAGTGGCAGTCGGTTGGTGCCGCTCTGCGGCACGGCGCATCGCGCCGACCGTACCGCCAACCCTTCATGTGGGGTCCGGGGAGACACGTCTCCCCGGCGGGGTTCCGGGGCAGCGCCCCGCCATTCTCCCTCTCCCCACCGGCGGTGGCAGTCGGGTTGGGCCACGGTATGTTTCCCCATCGCCTTTCTCTCCCGACCAGGATGCCCCATGCCCGACGCTTGTCACAACATCGCGCACTACCTCCCCGAGATGGCCCGGCAGATCCCGTTTGCGCGGGCGGTGGTGTATCCTGATTCCCGCGACCGCTCGGGGCGCGTGGCCTATACCCAGTTGACCTTTGCCCAACTGGACCGGCTGTGCGATCGGTATGCCTGGGGCTTGCAGGAGGCCGGCGTGAAGCAGGGCATGAAGACCTTGCTGATGGTGAAGCCATCGCTGGATTTCTTTGCGCTCACCTTCGCGATCTTCAAGATCGGGGCGGTGCCGGTACTGATCGATCCGGGCATGGGCTGGGGGAAGTTCATGCGTTGCGTGGAGCAGTCGGCACCAGAGGCGTTCCTGGGAATTCCGGCGGCGCATGTGTTGCGACTGGTGCGCCGGAAGTTCTTCCGCAGCATCCAGATTCCGGTGACCTTGGGCAAACGGTGGTTCTGGGGCGGGTGTTCGGTGGACGAGATGCCTGAGCACGACGAGCCATTCCCGGTGCAGGCAGTCGAGCCGCAGGACATGGCGGCGGTCTTGTTCACCACGGGCAGCACCGGTCCGGCCAAAGGGGTCGTTTACAGTCATCGCATCTTCACGACGCAGACCGAGATTCTGCGCGAGCAATACGGCATTGGTCCAGGCGACATCGATCTGCCCTGTTTCCCGCTGTTCGCCTTGTTCAGCACGGCCTTGGGCGCCACGGCGGTGATTCCGGACATGGATCCATCGAAGCCGGCTCTGGTGGACCCGGAACGCATCATCGAACCGATTCTGAACCAGGGCGTCACCTACTCTTTCGGGTCACCGACCCTGTGGGCGCGGGTGAGCGAGTATTGCGTCGAGAATGGCATCCGCTTCCCGACCCTGACCCGCATCATCATGGCCGGCGCACCCGTGCCCGGCTACGTACATGAGCGTCTGCTCGGGAGCGTGTTGCCGACAGGGGCAGAAACCTATACGCCCTATGGGGCCACGGAATCCCTGCCCGTCGCCAACTTCGCGGGTAGCGAGATGCTGGCCGAGACGGCGGACAAGACCCAGGCCGGGCAGGGCATGTGCGTGGGCAAACCACTGCCAACCGTGGAGTGCCACATCATCCGCATTTCCGACGAGCCCATCACCGATTGGGACCCGAGCATGGTGGTACCCGACGGAACCATCGGCGAGATCTGCGTGAAGGGCGATGTGGTCACCCGCCAGTACCACAACCTGCCCGAGGCGACCCGCCTGGCCAAGATGCGGGATGGCGAGACCGTCTGGCACCGCATGGGCGACGTGGGCTACCTCGACGAGCAGGGCCGGATCTGGTTCTGCGGCCGCAAGACCCACCGCGTCGAGACTGGTGAGGCAACCCTCTTCACCGTCCGTTGCGAAGCCATCGCCAACGAGCATCCCGCCGTCTACCGCTCCGCCCTGGTCGGGATCGGCCCCGACCGCATGCGCCAGACCCCCATCCTGATCCTGGAGCCCATGCCTGGTCAACTCCCGGAGAGCGAGTCGGCGCAGGCAGCCCTGCGGCAGCAAGTCCGCGACCTACTCCTTGCCAACCCCGAGACTGCTGGCATCGAGCGCATCCTCCTGCACAGGTCTTTCCCCGTGGATATCCGGCACAACGCCAAGATCCGGCGGGAAGTGCTGGCCGAATGGGCCGCGAAGCAGAGCGGGTAGCGGCAAGAAAACCCGTCTGGGCGGTTTGCTTTGGCAGTTCACTAGATGTATTAGTTTCATTGTAAACTTTTTCATTCTGATGGTCCGGGGTGGCTGACGAATGAGTGGACGTGGACAGATTGCGGCGCGAATCCTGACCTATCTGGTCACGGAGGCGTCGTGTTGTCGCCGGGATCTGGCGGCGGCGTTGGGGATCAGCAAGGCGTCGGTGAGTCGTACGGTGGGGCCGTTGCTGGAGTGCGGATTGGTGCGCGAGGGGGAGGCGACGGAGCGTGAGAAGGGCGGTCCGGGGCGGCGGACGGTGCCGTTGTCGGCGTGCCCGGATTGCGTGTACCTCTTGGGGACCGATCTGGAGGGTGGGGCGTTGCGGGCCTGTGTGCTGGACGGTCGGCGCGAGGTGGTGGCGGGCGAGATTTGCCAGATTGGGGCCGACTGGCCAGTGGAACGGATGCTCGTCGAGTGGCAGGAACTGGTGGCGCGAGTGATCGAACGCGCGGCGGTTCCGCCGGGGCGTCTGGCGGCGGTGGGTGGCGGTCTGCCGGGGGTGGTGGCACGGCAGGGGTTCCGGACGCGGGCCTTTCTGCCCCCCGGGCAGTGGGCCGAACTGGATGCCCAGGTGCCTCTTGGCACGCATGGGGTCCCGGCGATGGCGGCGAACAACGTGCTATGTGTCTCGGAGTACGAACGGCGGGTGGGCGTAGCCCGTGGCGAAGAGGGCTTCCTGAGTATCCTGGTCCGCTATGGTCTGGGTGCGGCGCTGTATGGCAAGGGGCGGCTGCTCTCGGGGGAGGCCGATTTTGCGGGGGAGTTCGGGCACATGCGGCTGTTTGCCGATGGTCCGGTTTGTGTCTGTGGCCTGCCGGGGTGTCTGGACGTACGGGCTTCGGGACGGACATTGCCCGTGCTCGCTGACCTGGCCGAGGACGAACGACACGCAGTCTTGCGTATTCGAGCGGCGGCGCTGGGGTGCGGGATCGCGAATCTACTGAAGGTATTTCATCCGCCGATGGTGCTGCTGAACGGTGTCTACAACCCGTTCGCGGACGAGCTTCGGCCGCTGCTGACGGCAGCGATTGGCGAGGAGTTTGGGAGTCTGCCTCTGACCCAGCCCCGGTTGGTGTTCGGGGAGCAGGCGGAGTTCAAGACCGCGATTGGGGCGGCGTTGCGCGCGGGCGCACAGGTCCTGCCTGGCTATTTCACGGCTCTGCTTGCAGGGGGCAATGCGGCATGAGTGCGACGGACAACGTGATTGGTGTCTCCGGCGCGGTCGACGGTCACGCCCATCTGCTGGCCGAACCGGACTACGCGGCGCGTCATCTAGAGACAGCGGCAGCGTGCGGGATCGAGCGGGTGGTGGTTTCGGGCCTGGGTTCAACGTGGGGGATGCTGGACAACGCGGGCGTCCTGGCGGCGGCGGAGGCCTTCCCGGAGCAGCTGGTGCCGCTCTGTTTCCTCGTGTTGGGCCGGGCCGGGGTCGATGTAGTGACGGCGGCGAAGAGTCGCGGATTCCGGGGGCTGAAAATGACCCAGCCGCTGATTTCGTATGACGACGAGCGGGCCTTCCCGATCTATGCGAAGGCCGAGGAACTGGGGTTGCCCATTTTGTTCCACTCCGGGGTGATGGCGCATGTGAGGGGCGTCTATACCAGTGCTGAGTTCATGCGACCGATGCGGCTGGATGGGGTCGCGCGGCGGTTCCCAGATCTGCGTCTCCAGATCGCGCATCTGGGAGTGCCAGAATACGAGACCGCGACGACACTGGCCCGGATTGTGCCGAACATCTACGTGGATGCCACGGGCAGCCCGAACGGCGGTTGGTACACGGCCAAGTCGGCGGAGTTCATGGCCGGTCTCTTCCACTGGGAGACCTGGGGCCGGAAGCTGATCTTCGGGACGGATGTCCACTACCGCGACCTGCCTGCCGCCATCGGCCATCACCGGCGTCTGCTGTCGGCGCTGGCCTTGACGCCGGAAGAGGAAGCGCGGGTGTACCGGGACAATGCGCGGGAATTCCTGGGCGAGATACAGAGCGACTACCAGACCGTGGGCTATGTCGTGGAGGAGAAGGGCGATGGCTGAGCGCCGTGAAGAGATCCGCGAGCTGAACCGGCTGAGCCCCGACCAGGTGGTGGCTCGCGCCGGCGACCGGTTGGTGGTCTACGGGAATCTCGATATGCTGCATCGCGGATTCGCCGAGGATCTGGCGACCGAGCTGCGGACGCGCAATGCGGCGGGTGAACCTAGCCGCTGGATCGTGCCCGTCGGGCCGGTGGGGCAATACCCCTACTTTGCCGAGATCGTGAATCGGGAGCGGCTCTCGCTGGCCAATGCGTGGCTGTTCTTCATGGATGAGTACATTGGCGAGGACGGGCGGGCGATTGGTCCGGAGCATCCGCTGAGTTTCCAGGCGATTGCACGGGAGCAGTTCCTGAGCAGGATCGATCCCGAGTTGCTGCCGCCAGCTGAACAGATTGTGTTCCCGGACGAGCGCAATATCGATGAGCTTGCGGCGCTGATCGACGAGATCGGCGGGCTTGATACGTGCTTCGGCGGCATCGGCATCCACGGGCACGTGGCCTTCAACGAGCCGGAGCCGGGCGTGGCCGAGCTGGGGCCGCGACGGGTGCGGCTGAACGACTTCACAGTGACCATCAACGCCGTGCGCGCTCAGGTTGGCGGCAATCTCGAGTGTTTCCCCCGCGCGGCCTTTACGCTGGGCATGGCCCAGATTCTGGGGGCGCGGCGCATTCGCCTTTACTGTCGCAATGGCTGTCCCTTCGACTGGGCGAACACGATCCTCCGGGTGGCCCTATTCGGCGCGCCTGGCGACGACTATCCAGTGACCCACATTCGTGGTTTGGACTACGTGATTGCGACCGACCGTGAAACCCTGGCGTGTCCTGGGAACGCCCTCTAACGGAGATGATCGACTGCATGCGAGGTCCCCTCTTCATCCTGGTTGCAGCGATAGCCTGGGGGTTGGAGTATCCGCTGATGACCTCGGCTACCCGGGCAGTGGGCATGCCGGTCACGGGTGCGTGCCTATTCGTGGTCAGCAGCCTTCTCCTCGGTGCGAGCCTGTTGGCGCGCCATGCCTATATGGGGCGGACCGGCAAGGCAAACCCCTGGCCTGGTTGGTCGGCGTTGTCTCCCACCCTCCTGGTCGGCGCGTTCGGGATCACCGCCAATCTGACTGGCCTCCAGGGCGCCAGCCTGACCACGCCGGTCAATATGGCTGCCTTGGCTCGGAGCGACGTGCTGTTCTCGCTGCTTATCTCGGTGCTTGTGTTTCGCGAGCGCATCGCGCGGCAGGCGTACCTGTTTGTGCCGGTCATGCTCCTTGGGGCGTGTTTGCTTGTCGGTGTGTTCAGGGGGGCGATGGAAGCCGCGTCGATCGGGGATGGGTTGGTGCTGATCTCGGCGTTCTTTGTTGCCGCCAACGCGTTCGCGGCCCAGCGGGCCCTGCGGCGTCTGAACGGGTTGGCGGTAGGCTTCATGAACTGCACCCTCAACGCGGTGATGTTCGTGGTGGTGGTGGGCTGCACGGATTCCCTGTCGGCGATCCCCGCCGCTCTGCGTGGCGAGACGGGTATGGCCCTGATTGGGCTCGGCGTGCTGGCCTACATCTTCTTCGCCTGCTACAACGTGGGGTTGCGGACATGCCCGGCGTGGGAAGCGCGGCTGATCTGCCTGCTGGCGCCGGTGGTGGCAGCGGTGGTGAGTTGGGGATTCCAGGGGAAGTCCCCCGAGAGCGGGCAGATTCCAGGCATGTTGTTGATCCTGCTGGGCGCGGCGGGAATCGTGTGGTTGCGGGCCGGTCGGGCGACGGCGGCAGAAGCCGCGCCCGCTGACTCTGAAATGTGTGCGGCGACGGAAAGGGAATCGACGTGAAAGACACCTTTGAGCGAGTGGAATTCGACCGCTTGGCGGGCGAGTGGCGGTATGTGATTACCGACATGATCTGCCGGGCGGGATCTGGACACCTGGGCGGGGCACTCTCGCTGGTGGAGGTCGTGCTGACTCTCTACAAGCGGGTGATGCGATATGACCCGGCCAACCCCAAGTGGGAGGACCGGGACCGGCTGGTTCTCTCCAAGGGCCATGCCGCGCCGGTGCTGTATGTGGCCCTGGCCTATGAGGGGTTCTTCCCCAAGGACTGGTTGGGGACGCTGAACGCCGACGGCACCAAGTTGCCCAGCCACGCGGACGAGCGGTTTGTGCCGGGAGTGGACATGACCACCGGTTCGCTGGGTCAGGGACTCTCCTGCGCCTGTGGTGCGGCCCTCGCCGGCAAGATGGATGGCCAGGACCACACCGTGTTCTGCATCATCGGCGATGGCGAGAGCAACGAGGGGCAGAACTGGGAGGCGGGCATGTTCGCCGCCCACAACAAGCTGGACAATCTGGTCGCCATCTGCGACTACAACAAGCTGCAGATCGATGGCTTCACCGAGGAAGTGCTGGACCTCGAACCCCTCGCCGACAAGTGGCGCGCCTTCGGCTGGGAAGTGATGGAGGTGGATGGGCACGACTGGGACGCGCTGTACGAGACGCTGACCGCCGCTCAGAAGGTTGAGGGTCGCCCGACCATGATCCTCGCCCATACCATCAAGGGCAAGGGCAATCTGGCGGTGGAGAATCGGCCGGAAAGCCACAACATCAAGATTCCCGATCAAGCCGCCTACGAGAAGTACATGAACGCGCTGGCCGTGCAAGACTGCACGCTGCCCTAT
>JABGQJ010000348.1 GCA_018648945.1 Victivallales bacterium | reverse complement strand
CTGTTCGCCAGCCATCATACCAATTACCTTGGTAAGAATACGAAGCTTGCCGCTAGGATTACGGGCCTCTGACCAACCGGAACCGCCCTCCAAGAACAGTGTGATCGGTCCATGAATATCGACCATGTGGACCAGAAAGACCGGAGACCAGCATGAACGACCGCAAGATCCCGCTTCGCTTCCTCTTCTTGGTCTGCGCCTCCCTGGTGTTCGCCTCGGGGTGCGGCAAGACCTCCGACAAATCGGCGACGGGCTCGAAGAGGGTCCTGACCATCTACGTGCCGTGTGGCATGGTACTGCCCTTCACAGCAGCCAAGGAAGCCTTCGAGAGCTCTCATCCCGAGGTCACGGTCAACGTGGTGCTGGACAATGGCAATGTGATTGTCCGCCGGATTCTGGACAAAGGGGAGCAGCCCGACATGGTCGTTTCCCCCGGCACCCTGGAGATGAAGACACTGGAAGATGGCGGCGCGGTTTCACCGGGAGCGGTACAGCCGTTCGGGCAGTTCGAACTCGTGCTGTTTGCTCCCCGGAGCAATCCCGCCGGGGTCTCGACCATGAGCGACCTGCTGAAGCCCTCGGTCAAGAATCTCGCCATCGCCGACCCCAAGGACAACTCCGTGGGGCTTTACACGATGCAGGCCCTGAAGGCAGCCGGGCTGTGGGAGAAGCTACAGGACAAGATCACCCGTTGGGACCACCCCATCACCGCCTACAAGCATGTCGCCCGCGAGGCCGCCCAAGCCAGTTTCGCCTACCGGTCTTGCCCTCTGAAGACCGCCCCGGAGAAGCTGGAATACTCGCGGGTGAGGATTCTAGAGAGCGTTCCCAAGGACTCCTACGATCCCGCCTTCGCGTGCATCGCCGTCTTGGCAAAAGCCGCGCAACCCGAACTGGCCAAGGAGTTCCTGGACCTGCTGCTCAGCGTGGAAGGGCAGAAGCTACTCAGGGAGAACGACATCCCTTCCCTCCCGCGCCTAACCCTCCTCATCCCATGCGGCATGAGCAGTCCGTTCTTCCGGCTCCAGGAGACCTTCGAGGAGAAGCATCCGGGGATTCTGCTGAATCTGATCGTCGATCGGGCCAACGCATTGAGCGAACGTATCCTGAAGAAGGGGGAAACGGCCGACCTGCACTTCTCCATCGGCGAGGTCGAGACCGGCCAACTGCTGAAGGCGGGAGCCATCAAGGCAGAGAATGCGCGAGGGTTCGGCAAGTTCCAACTGGCATTGGTGACGCACCGCACGAAGACAGGGCTAGTGACCACTCTGCAGGACATCGCCAAGCCCGAGGTGAAACGCATCCTCCTGACTTCAACCGAGGACAGCTCGGTCGGTCACTACGCCCAACGCGCCCTGAGGAATGCCGGACTGTGGAACTCGGTCAAGGACAAGATCTCCTATCTGCCGACCCTCAAGGACTGCTACGCCGAATTGGCAGGGGGAAAGGCTGACGCGGGTTTCGCCTACATCGGCTGCCCAGTGCCCGCTGACAAGACCAAGGCGAAGTACTCGAAAGTCCAGGTGGCAACTGTACTCCCTGAGAAGAGCTACGGCAGCGCGACCGCCTACGCCAGCCGCCTGAACGACAGCCCGCATCCCCTGGAAGCGGACAAGTTCGTGCAGTTCCTCTTACAGCCCGACTCCACGGCGACCCTGGCCACGGTGGGAGTGTCGCCCCTGGCGACTCCGGGTTTGCGATTGAATGCAGCAAAGACCCAGTAACCAGAAACCGTCGGAAGACAAGCAATGAAGGACCGGACCATGACAACCAGAAACAGCACATGGATTGGCATCTGTAGCGCGCTCGCAGTGGCTCTGTTGCTCGGGTGGGGTTGTTCGAAGAACGATCAAGACGAGAACCACGCAGGCCCAGGTGGCCCGGGTGGCACACCGGACTGCGGCTTCAAGGAATGCGGCCTCAAAGCCGGCCCCAAGGACGCTCTGGTGAAGGTGGTAGCATTCTACCCAGGCGGCCACGAGGACACGATTGCGGCGGTCAACGGCCTGCTCAAGGCCTTCCCGGAGGACGTCAGTATCCAGTTCGTGGACTGGCGGCACCCCGAGGGGATCAAGGACCGCGAGGCCGCTGGCTTGGGCTGCGCCGGCGTGACGATCAACGGCACGAACGCCTATGACATCAATGTGGACGGCAAGGTCCTGAAGGTCCTGTTCGAGCGCGGCATCGGCGGCGAATGGACCGGCGAGGATCTCACTGCGGCAGTCAAGCAAGAGATTGAGACCCTCAAGAAGAAGTAGCCAGCGCCGCGGCTGACCTCGCCGCCAGATTCCACAGCGGAGCAGTGACCATGTCGGGACGAAACGTATACCTGGACCACAACGCGACCAGTCCGGTGCATCCGGAGGTCGTCGATGCTGTGATGCCGTATCTCACGGGTTCCTTCGGCAACCCCTCGGCACCGTATGAGGTAGGTCAAGAGGCCCAACGTGCGGTGTCCAAGGCGCGCAAGCAGCTCGCCCAACTGCTGGGTGCCCAGGCCAAAGACGTGGTCCTGACCGGCGGCGGAACGGAGGCCAACAACTTGGCCATCACGGGGGCTTTCTTTGGCCGTTCCGTCCCCACTCGCCGACATCTCGTCCTCTCTGGGATCGAGCATCCCTCGGTCCGGAAGACCTGCGCCTGGCTGGAGGCCGTTCACGGCGCAGAAGTCACCATGGTCGAGGTCGGCTGCGATGGCCGCGTGCTCCTGGACAAGCTGGAGGCAGCCCTCCGCCCGGACACCTTGCTGGTCACCGTGATGCATGCGAACAACGAGACGGGCGTCCTCCAGCCTGTCGAGGAAATCGGCAAGCTGCTCCAGCCACATGGCATCCGCTTCCATATCGACGGGGTGCAAGCCGCCGGCCGCATTCCCGTCGACGTGGGTGCCCTGGGCTGCCATAGCTACTCCGTTTCGGCCCACAAGTTCGGCGGCATGAAGGGAGTCGGGGCACTGATCCTCCGCGATTCGGAAGATGTGCAGGCCATTGTCCGCGGCGGGCATCAGGAGCGTGGCTGGCGGGCGGGCACGGAGAACGTGCCCGGCATCGTCGCCATGGGCGCCGCCGCAGAAATCGCCAGCCGGGATCTCCTGCGGAATCAGGCGCACTGCTTGCGCCTGCGCAACGTCTTCGATGGCCTCAAATCCCGCATCCCGCGCTGTTGGCGCAATGGCAATACCGATCTGCGGCTCCCCAACACCACCAGCCTGTGTTTCCTCCATGCCGATGCGATGAGTGTCGTGCTCGCCTTGAGTTCCGTCGGCATCTCGGTGGGCGCGGGATCGGCCTGCGCAAGCCATACCCAGGAACCGTCGCACGTCCTGCTCGCCATGGGCTTTAGCGACGACGCAGCGTTCTGCACCATTCGCATCTCGACCGGTCCAGAGACCACCGTGGCCGACGCCGAATGGGCAGCCGACCAGATCGTGCAGGTAGTGGAACGCGTGCGCTTGCTGACGGTGCCGGAAGACATCGGGGTCTGCGGTGACAATTGCCCTTGTTTCGCAAACACGCCATGAAGGGCGATCCGCAGCCCATCCAGCTCACCCTCATCCACAACCAACCGTCCTGCCGCAAATGTCTGCAGACCAAGGCGATTCTGGATGAAGTCGCAGCGGAGTGTCCCGGCTGCATCGTGCAATCCCTACCCGCGGCCCGCGCCCATGAGGTCGGACTCAGCGTGGTCCTGACCCCTACCGTGCTGCTAGACGGCCATGTCCTCTGCGCCGGCATCGTGCCCCGCAAAGCCGGCCTCCTGCGCCTTGTCCGCGGCAACTGACGCCGCCAGGCAGAAGGTCCCACCCCAAGGCCTGTGAACAGGAGCCAGGGGTTGAAGACCAAGGGCTGGGGACCCGAGACGGGTGACAGAAGCGGCCTACGGAATGGACGGGCAGTTCGCCCCGACCAGGCCGAGGCGGCCTGGCGACAATTCCCGCAGCTGAGTTCCCCTCCCAGGTCGGGAGCAAATACGCAGTTGCCGGGAGATTCCTGGTTTGTAGGCCGAGGCGCAGAGGTTATCGTTCTCCATAGTGTGGCGAGAACGACGTACCTGAGCGTGAGCAGCGAAACTGCCTAACGAAACTGAGCACAGATCCATCTGACTCGAATGTGAGGATAAAGGGATGCGGTTCTTCCCCTGTTTCCTGCTTGTGGTGGCGGCAACGACACTGGCGGCTCCCCCGCCTCTCGACGGCACGAACATTCTGCCGAATCCCGGGTTCAGCGAGACAACCAAGGACGGCAAGCGCCCTGCGGCTTGGGTTGGGGGGGACTGGAATCTGGGCAGCACGGTCACGTTCGACCGGAAAGAGGGACGCTCTGCGCCCGGTTGCGTGGCGGTCGAATGCGCGACCTCCAAGCAGCGAGGTTCCTGGCAAGTGCGCGTGCCCCTCAGCCCAGGCCCATGGAAGTTCCATGCCTGGTACCGCACCGCGGGGCTGGTCGCCGATCCCAAGAAGGGCGTTGACGCCCGCCTGACTCTGCTCCGGGACGATGGCAAGGACTTCGCCGCCTTCCACGCGTACGGCCCGGCCAGCGAGAGAGAATGGCAACGTGCGGAGGCGGCATTCGTGGCCCCCCCACGGACTGTTGCCGTGGTCGTCTACCTGTTCAACTACTTCGCCGAAGGAGAAATCCGGTGGGATGACGTGTTCCTGGGCGCCGATGTTGAGGAACGCGAGCGGTTCGAGGAGAAGCGGCGGCGAGACGCAGCCAGACTCAAGGAGGCCCGAGCCATGGTGCCAGGAGCCAAGACCATGATGACAGATGTCCGAGAATCGCTTGCCGAATTGCAGAAACGAGCGGAGGGCAATGACGATGTCCGCCTCCTCGTCGCGCTTCTGGAATGGGCCATGGAGGACGCGCAACTCGCCATCGACGCAGGGCTCGGAGGCCAGGCAAAGGCAACGCTGGCCGACATCCATGACTACTGCAACAGAGCCGACAAACTGATCCGGTCTGCCAAGGCCAAGGACCATCCGCCCAAAGTAACCGCGCCCGACGATGGCAATCCCTACTACACCCGACTCAACGCCAATGCCAAGCAGTATACCAAGAACAGCACCGTCTACGCCAAGGGCGATGTGGGCTACGAACAGATCGACAACGCATGGACATTCCGATCCCTCGGGGAGCAGTCTGCGGTCATCGCGTGGGCCCTGCTTCATCCACGCAGCGACTTGTACCACGATCCTGCTGTTCTCAAGCGTCTGCTGGTCAACTTCCAGACCATCACGCAGAATCACAAGGATGGCGACTTCAACCCCGGCCGTCAGGCGGTCTATGGCCGGGATCCCAACATCAACCGTTTCTGCATCTCCCCGATGATGGACGCGTGGCTCATGCTGGAAGCCGAGTACCCCTGGCTCATCCTCCCGAGCAAGCGCACGGAATGGCTGGATCAACTGCGGATCCTGGTTGACTACCAGTACGAGACCTACGGTCCGCGCAAACCCCTTGATCCCGAGCGCCCACGCTACTACCCCAACATGGACGTACATCACCTGCTGATCATGGAGTTCGCCCACCGACTGCTAGGGGACAGCAAGTACGCCGACGACCGGGAAACGATTCTCAAATGGCTCAACGACTCCATGTATCCCATGGGTGCCTGGACCTACCACTGGCCACAGAATGAATGCTACGTCTACCACGCGCTCAACGTCACCTTCATCGCCCGGTATTACGCGCTCACGGGCGATGAACGGGCCAAGGACATCCTCGACAACTCACGCCCGTATTACCCTCTGGCGCATGATGGCGAAGGCATGACTGAATCTTACACCGACTGCTCGTGGAAACACTACTGGAGCGCAGCCAGCCCCAATGGCCCGGACGTCATCGCCGGCATGTTCGATGATGCCGCGAACAAACGCGCGGCCCTCGACGCCGGACGCCGGGGGCACGGCGGCGGGCTTGGTGCCCTCTACACCGCACCATGGTGGAAGGACATCCCTCCTGCCGCCATGCGGGACAACTACCTGATCTACGACGAGAATATCCAGGGCCCCGCAGGCCGCTACGGCCGTTTCTCATTCGCAGGCACCGCACGCACCGCACTGCCGGGCGAAATCGGCAAAGACACCTATGTCGGCTGCATGATCGGAGACCGCAATCAGAAGCCTCTTCCCCTGGATGCGGCACTGCAGGTCGCCACCATCGAGTTCCGCACAAAGGCAACCGGGAGCCACTGGGGAAATGCGCGCTTCTGCGCCGGCAGCGAACGGCCCAGCGTTGTCGTCGCCGCTGACTCGGACATTGCGTCGCTATGCTCCGCCTACCGCGTCACCAAACCTGCCTGGGGACACGGTAGCGCCGACCAACCGTGGGGAGCTTCCCAGCAGTGGTTCGTCGCCAAGGACCGTCTGTTTGGCATGCTTACCATTCGCGCCCTGGAAGAGACGGCTTGCGAGGGAGTGTGGGGGCGTCTTCGCTTCGGGTTGTACCGCGACATCGAGCCAGGCGAGGAGAGCATGTTCCGATACGGAAGCCTGCTCGCCAAGATCCACGCCCACAACTTCGCGGAGCTGTCCACCGCCAAGAGCGAGACTTTCTTCCTGGACAAGCCAGAGAAGTTCCGGAGCCAGGAAGTGCTGCTGAAAGACCGAGTCATCGCGGCGGGAACAGAGGCAAAGCAAACCTACGCGAAGGGGCAGACATTCTACTTCGTGACCGAAATCCTGCCCTACTGGAGCGACCTGGCTAATGATGTCGTGCCCATCCGCTCGGGCGGGCTTCTAGGCTTCTCGTTCTCCGACGGCGACAAACGCTACACGGTCGTTCACAACCCGAGTGACACCCCACGGACCTACACGGCGAATACGAAGATCGCAGCGACAGCAGTGCATAGGCCCGGGAAGCAGCACGTCCTGGTCATACGGGCCGATGGCGCCCTGAACATCACTATCGAACCGGACTCTCACATCCTGCTGGAGTCGAGACTATGAGAGGCGCTCTCGGAACGCTATGTCTGCTCGCGCTTGCCTCCACCTTGCACGCTGGCATCATCCATGTGGAAGCAGAGCAATGGGACCTCATAGGAGGTGGCACAGTGCGCGTCCTCGAACGCGACATCGCATCGGGCGGCAAGACGGTGAGCTACTGGGAAGAGCCGGGAGTCTGGCTCGAATACGTCGTCAACATCCCACGCGCGGACAGCTATCTACTCAGCCTGGGCTACGCATTGAGCTGGCCAGACACAGTCCGACGGATCACCATCGACGGCGAGCCCATCGGAGATGCACTGCTGCCCACGACCGGTAGCTGGAATGACTTTGCCGGGCGCACGCTGGGAACCCTCCGCATTCCCCCGCTGACCGCCGGGCGGCACACCATCCGCTTCACCAACGCAGACTCCCGCGGGCTCTCATTGGACTGGTTCAGCCTCCACACCGCTGACGAGTTCCCCTTCGACCGCGACCTGACCGAGACCGAGCACATTGCCCTTGTCAAAGCCCTGTTTGTGAGTGTCGTGTCGTCCTCGAAAGGTCCCTGGCGGAAAGGCGGGGTCTGCGTGGACTTTAATGTGCGACCAATGAGGCGCATGGCGCTCGGCGAGTACATCTTGACGGCACCCATCGTGTCGTTTAAGAGGACAAGCACGACACAGACCGAGAAGTTGGCCGTTTTCAGCACCCATGCCGCGGGTCGCCTGACAACGTACCTAACCGACGGCAAGACCTTGTGGATGATTGTTGTCAGCCGTGACGAGGCTGCCGTGGATCTGCCCGTTCCCTTCCTCCGGGGGCATCGACGCCTGGTGACTGCCGTCGCCGACGGCCAGCGGCGCATCAACCTGACCAACGCGGAACTCCCCCTCGCCAAGGCGAAGCACGTTGTCGTTGGCGCCCTGCACGTCACGGCTGCCCCCGGTCTGCACGTAGTGCCGGGAGCCATGCGCGGAGATGCGACCATGGGCGCAC
>JABGQJ010000347.1 GCA_018648945.1 Victivallales bacterium | reverse complement strand
GTAGAGTCGGTTGCCTGCCATGATCATGGCGGTTGGCTTTGCCTTTTCTGGCATCTGCCAGAGCGTCTTGGTGTCGCAGCGCACCAGGCGCACGCCGTAGTTGCCGGTGTAGGTGCTGAAGGTGGCCTCGCTCAGATCATGGCCTTCGATCCCCTTGGCGGTTGCCGCGTAGAGGAACCTGCCGTCGCAGACGGGTAGGCAGGTGAAGGGCTTGATGCCCTTGGCGGCCTCGTTCAGGCACAGCGGCAACATGCCGTCACGGCCAAACACGTAGCCGCCCGCCAGGAGTAGCTTGCCCGCCACGGCGACCAGCGCGTCACCGCCACCGCCGTAGTCCTTCCAGCCGGCTTCGGCGCGGGTGATTGTACCTGTGGCGGCGTCGAGAACGAGCGGTTGGGACCGGCCGGATGGGATGATCAGGGTGGTGCCATCCAAGGCCAGCGAGCCCTGGGGAGAGGCCCCCCAGTATGCTTTGTACTGATGGTAGGGGCGGTTCGCATGGAGGACGCCGTTGCGGTCATTGGTCCAGATCTCGCGGCCTGACTTGGCGTCGAGCGCGTAGATGGGCGTGCCCATGAATGGCCAGACGCCAGCGCCGAAGTAGACGCGACCTTCGGCCACGACCGGTCCGCCGCGGGCGGGCCACATGGAGCTGAGTTGCCCGTTGGCCAGCAGCTTGCTGTTCCCCAAGCCGCCGAAGAAGCGCCAGAGCAGGCTGCCATCCGCCATGCTGAGGCAGGAGAGGAAGCCGTCGTCCGAGACGACGTATACTCGTCCATTGCTGACTGCTGGCGCGAGCCGGACCGGACCGTTGGCCCAGAACCGCCAGCGTTCTGTCCCAGTTTCCGTGTCCAGCGCCAGCAGTGAGCCGGTGCGTGAATCCGCCAGCAGGAGCGTCTTGCCCACCACAACGGGTTGTGGTGCCAGGTCGAATCCGAGGCGCGAGTCCGACCAGGCTGGAGCTGGGGCCGGGAGATCCCGGGTCCAGAGCAGGTGAAGTTTGGCTGGCAGTTCCTCGGCCGACAGGCCGGAGCGTTGCGGGTCGTGGCGCCACATGGGCCAGTCGCCGGCGGTTGCCGGCCAGGACAAGAGAAGGGTTACGCTCACGAGGATTCGACGAAGTCTGGTGCTGATCATGCGCCCGCGCTCGTTTGGTAGTGGCTCAGACTGTCCATGGCGATGGAGTAGGGAGTCCTCTACGGGGCGGCCTGCGGCTTCCACTCGGGAGCAAGGCCCCGGCCGCCACTTCCGCCATTGCGGCAACGATAGCCCATTGAGCCGGGCTTTTCGAGCCTAGCGCTTACCTGCAAGCCGTTTCGGCCCCAATGAAAACGCCCGCCGAAGCAAGCTCCAACGGGCGCGATAGGTAGAGGGCGTCAGCGGAGGCTAGATCTCCATCAATTCGGTTTCCTTGGCCTCCATGGACTGGTTGACCTGCTCCACGTAGTCGTTGGTGAGTTCCTGGATGTCATCGAGCATGACCTTCAGGTCATCCTCGGTGATCTTGGATGCCTTCTGGGCTTTCTTGGCGGTCTCGTTGCCGTCGCGGCGGACGTTGCGGATTTCGACGCGGCCCTCTTCGGCGCGCTTGTGGACAAGGCGGACCATGTCCTTGCGGCGCTCCTCGCTGAGTTCCGGGATGGGCAGGCGGATCACACGACCGTCGCTGACCGGGCTGATGCCGATGTCCGAGGCCTGGATGGCCTTCTCGATTTCCTTGACCGCGCTCTGGTCCCAGGGCTGGATCACCAGCAAGCGGGGCTCGGGAGCCGTGATGCTGGCAATGTCCTTGAGGCGCACGGTGCTGCCGTAGTATTCGACGCTTAGGCCCTCGACCAGGGCGGGCGATGCCTTGCCAGTGCGAATTGCCTGGAAGTCATGCTTCATGGCCTCGAAGGCCTTGTCCATGCGTTCCTGGGTCTCGTCGAGGAGTAGTTCGATGTCGGGCATTTGGGAACCTCTTCCTGCTGGGGGGGCACGGGCGCGCCCCGGTTCGTATCAGGCTAGCTCGGGTCTGAACAGACGAGAGTGGCTTGGCTGAGGTCGCCCTTCACCACGTCAGCGAGAACGGCGTCATGGGAGAAGTTGAAGACCACGATCGGTACATCGTTGTCCATGCAGAGGCTGAAGGCGGTGGAGTCCATGACCTTGAGCCGTCGGGCCAGGGCTTCAGAGTAGGAGATCTGGGCGAAGCGGGTGGCGTCGGGATTGCTCTTGGGATCGTCGGTGTAGACGCCATCGACCTGCGTGCCCTTGAGCACGGCATCCGCTTTGATCTCGCAGGCGCGCAGAGCAGCGGTGGTGTCGGTCGTGAAGTAGGGATGCCCGGTGCCGGCGGCGAAGAGCACCACCTTGCCCGCTGTGAGCAGGCGGTTGGCCACTCGGTAGTCAAAGCCTTCGACCACGCCCGGGATGGGCAAGGCCGAGAGAATCTCGGCCGGGGCACCGACCGATTCGAGGGCATCACGCATGGCCAGGGCATTCATGATCGTGGCCAGCATGCCCATCTGGTCGGCGGCACTCCGGTCCATCCCCTGCCGGCTGGCCGCTTGGCCCCGGAAGAGATTCCCGGCACCGATGACCAATGCCACCTCGGTGCCGAGATCGACCAGTTCCTTGACGCGCTTGGCGGCGACAACGACGGCGTCTGGCTGGATTCCGAAGGCAGCGTCGCCCTTGAGGACTTCGCCGCTCATCTTAAGGAGAACTCGTCGGAACCGTATTGCTACAGACATGGCCGTCGTGTCGCTTTTGCGCTGGGGGAGGTTTAGATCTCTTCGCCGACCTGCCAGCGGAGGAACCGCTTGATAGTGACCTTGGGGGCGATCTTGGCGAAGCTCTTCTTGTCGTCCTTGACCCAGGGCTGCCGGGTCAGGCAGACTTGGGTGTACCACTTGTTGATCTTTCCCATGACGATCTTCTCGAGGATCTCGGCGGGCTTGCCTTCGACCTGCGCGGCACCGATTTCCTTCTCCTTGGCGATGACTTCGGCAGGGATGTCCTCAGGGGCGATGTAGGCGGGACTAAAGGCCGCGATGTGCAGGCAGAGATCGTGCATCAGTTCGTCGTCGGCCTCGCCTTCCACTTCGGCCAGGACGCCGACCTTGCCACCCATATGGATGTAGCTGGCGCAGGAGCCCGCAGGCTGCCAACGGGCAACCCGCCGGACCTGCATGTTCTCGCCGATTTTGCCGATGAGATCGGTCAGGTCGCCCTTGGTGCCCTCGGCCACCGCTTCGGTGACGCAGCCATCGGCGTCGAGGGTGTTGGCCAGGGCGACAACCTTGGCGGTGAAAGCCTGGAAATCGTCAGTCTTGGCGACAAAGTCGGTCTCGCACAGGACCTCGGCAAGAACGTGGACGCCATTGTCATTGGAGGTCAGGACGCGCCCCTCCTTGGCGGAACGGTGGGCCTTGGCACCAGCCTTGGCGATCCCGGCTTTGCGCAGTTCCTCGAGGGCAGTATCCATGTCGCCATCGGTGGCGGTCAGGGCCTTCTTGCATTCCATCATGCCCACGCCGGTCTTGTCGCGGAGCTCTTTTACCATCTTTGCGGATATGGTGGCCATTCGTATTTCCTCGGAGTTGTGGGTTGGCTGTGGTGCCGAGTTGGTAGCTCGGTGTAGGAAGGGCTCACACCGGTGCTTACTCGGCGTCGCGGGGGCCTTATTCGGCCTTCGGGGCGTCCGCTTCGGGTGCTGCCGCTTCGGGAGCCGCTGCTGCCTCGGGAGCTGCCGCCTCGGGAGCTGCCGCCTCGGGGGCTGCTGCCGCTTCGGGAGCTGCCGCTTCGGGTGCTGCCGCTGCTTCGGGGGCCGCTGCTGCTTCGGGGGCCGCTGCTGCTTCGGGAGCCGCTGCCTCTTGGACGGGGGCCGCTGCTGCTTCGGGAGCCGCTGCCTCTTCGACGGGGGCCGGGGTGTCCTTGACGTCGTCGCCTCTGCCACCCATGTTCAGACCCTCGATGACGGCCGCGCCCAAGGTGTCAACGATGACCTTGATGGAGCGCAAGGCGTCGTCATTGCCGGGAACCACATGCTCGATGTAGTCGGGGGCGCAGTTGGAATCAACCAGCGCCACGACCGGAATGCCGAGATTCTTGGCTTCGCGGATGGCGATGTGCTCGTGCCCAACATCGATCACGACCATGGCTTGGGGCAGCTTCTTCATGTCGACGATTCCGCCCAGGGTACGTTCGAGCTTGCCGGCTTCACGGCGATGGCCAGCGACTTCCTTCTTGGGAAGGGTGTCCATGGTGCCATCTTCCTCCATGGTGCGGAGCTTCAGAAGATGAGCCACGCGACTGAGGACGACGCCGTGGTTGGTCAGTGTGCCGCCGAGCCAGCGGTCGCACATGAAATACATATTCGTTCTCTCGGCCATGTTGCGGACGACTTCCTGAGCCTGCCGCTTGGCACCCACGAAGAGGATTTTGCCGCCCTCGGTAGCGATATCCCGGAGGAAGCTACAGGCTTCAGCGAGCTGCTGCATGGTCTTGGTCAGGTCGAAGATCGTGATCCCATTGCGGGTGCCGAAGACGTAGGACTTCATCTTCGGATTCCAGCGTTTGGTCTGATGCCCAAAATGGACGCCGGCTTCGAGCAGGTCGGTGATGGTGGTCTTCTGCACTGGTTTTTCCTTGCAGTCGCTCTGGAGCGTTTTGCGATGAGTATGGGCTGGATGCTTGGTCCGTCGCGAGGGACGGTTCTGTGCCAAGTTCCCGAAGCCGAGACTCCGAAACGTTCCGGGGGCTGATTGTTCGGCGTTGGGGTACAGAACCCCCCGCCCCGATCACTCGACCGAGGTCGCAAACGCCATTGTGGGAGCCCCGTACTATAGCGGCGGATTGGCGGGCCGCCAGTGGTTCTGGCCTTGCTGAGAGCGCATGGCCAGGAATCCGGCCCCTACTTGTCTGGCAGGGCCGCGAGGGTCGCCTTGGCTTCATCCAGCCAGGGGAAGGGAGTGCTGGTACGGAGCGCGACCTCCAGGTGCCAGCGGGCTGCGTCGGGCTGGCCGGATTTGGCGAGGGCGTAGCCGAGGTGGTACTGGATCTCGGGATTGCGGGGGGCGAGGGCCAGCGCCTGGTTGAGGTACGGCAGGCCGGCAGCGGTGTCCCCGCTGCGGCAATGGATCCAGCCAAGCGTGTCGAGCACCCCCCAATGGTTGGGCTGCGCCTTGAAGGCCACGAGTGCGTAAGCGAGGGCTTCCTTGGTCTGTTTCCGGTCCGCGAGGATGGCCGCGAGGCGGTTGTAGGCTGTGGCGTCGGTGGGCTGCTTGCCGAGGGCCTTGCGGAATGCCTCGATGGCGAGATCCTCCTCCTGGCGCCGGAGGAAGAACGCGCCAAGTGCGGCCGGCGGACGGGAGTCCTGCGGGAAACGTTCGCACGCGTCCTCCAGAGTCTTCCGGGCGGTGGCGTAGTTCTTCGCTGCCTCCTGGCAGGCGGCGAGCTGGAGATGGCCGACGATGAGGCCAGGGAGCTGTTCGACGAGCAGGGAGAAGTGCTCCGTGGCTTGCGCATAGTCCTGCTGACGGATGCAGGCTCGGGCGAGGAGCTGGTGAGCCGATGGTCGGCGGAGGTCGTTGCTGTCGCCTTGCAGGGCCAGCTTGGCTTGTTCCTCTGCTCGGTCGTAGAGTCTGCGGTCGAAGAACAGCTCGGCAAGCACAAGGTGTGCACCGACATCGCGCGGGGCATCGACAATGAGGTTGGTTGCCAGGAGGTAGGCCTCGTTGCCGTTGCCGGTCTTGGCGAGCATCTGAGCGTAGCGGGCGCGGATGGTGAGCAACTGCGGGTGGTCTTCGGTGAGTTTGCGGAGGATGGCCAGGGCCTTCGGCGCCTGGCGGAGGGC
Organism: Victivallales bacterium; assembly: GCA_018648945.1. The sequence goes on along the minus strand of JABGQJ010000347.1, from coordinate 2,084 downwards.
GTAGTATGCCTCCGCCAACTCGGTCTGCGCCTCGGCGACCCGGCCTTGCAGTCTGAAACTCGGTTCGACCTGGAACCGGGGAACGGAGAAGCGGGTCAACGATGTGAACCCCGTGTAGTGAGGGAGGATCTTCTCGGCCAGGTTGAATCTATGTTTGGTGGTGGCGTGGATGGGCAGAGCCAGGGTGTGGAGGATCTTCTCGGCCTCATCCAGCTTCCTCTGGAGCGTTCTGACCCGGGCCACCCCGACGAGCGCGCGCTTCTCAGCCTTGTCGTCCCGCAGGACACTGCGGAAGTGCTCCTCGGCCTCGTGGTACTTGCCGGCGGCCAGGAGTGAGTTGGCGAGAATCAGTCGTGGTTCGCTTCCGGTCGGCGTCTGCTTGATGGCGGCCTCGGCTTCCGCGAGGGCCTCGGGGCTGCGCCCAAGTGCCAGCAGCGCTTGCGCGTGGAGGCTGCGATAGAGCCCGTTCTCGGGTTCGGCCCGAGCGGCTTCGGACGCGTGTGGCAGGCACTTCTCGTACTCCAACTGGAGGGCCAGGATCGACGCGAAGGCGTAGCGCACGTCCGCGCGCTTTGGGGCCAGGAGCACGGCCGTGCGCAGGTGGTCGGTAGCCAGTTGGCGATCTCCAGTGCGGCGGGCCAGCGCCGCGAACTCCAGGCGGAGATCGACATTCTGTGGCTGCCGCCGGATCGCTTCGAGGAAGGGGCCTCGCGCCACGTCATAGCGACCGTCGGCCAGAAGTGCACGTGCCCGGCTGGCCGGCCCCGAGGCGGATTGCTTGGGGTTGGCCTGGCCCTCAGCGGGGACCACCTGCGCCGCGCCGCCGGAAGGCTGTCCAGGGACGGACGGCTTGCTTGCCTGCTGGCTGCCGCCCTGTCGAGCGGGGGCGGGGCGGGTGGTCAGGGCCTCCATGTGCCCGAGGAGGGTAGGAGTGAAGTAGACCAGGGCCAGGGCGGCGGCGATGACGAGCACTGGGCCGAGAAGACGCCCCCAGTACACGCGGAAGGTATTGTGGCGGTTGCCGCAGCGCAGGAGGCGATCCCCAGCTGGATCCTTGGGGACGCAATGGGGGCAAACGATGCCGAAGAGTCTGGGGTAGTAGTAGCGGTCCGCCCGTTCGCAGAAGCTGTAGGCTTCGCCTTCGGGGGGTTCGATGGCGCGGATGCGGCAGAAACGGTGCTTACTCTGGTTGCCCGGGCGACGCGACGGGGCGCGCGTAAGGGAGGCGATGAGCGCGGCTGGCGCATCCAGGAGGAGGAGCAAGAGATCGTGTGGGAGCCGCCAGAGGCAGGAGATTGCGGAAAGCATGGATGGTTCTCTGGTAGCGGAGTGGCTGGGAAGGTCGCGGTTCTACCTGTGGAATCATAGCCTGTGGCCCGCAGGGCTGCAACCACCGGAGCCAAGGCCGTGGGGAGACTCAGGCGAAACTCTGCTGCTCTGTGCGGCTGATCACTTCCTCCTGGAGGTCTCGCCCGATATCGACGAAGTAGTCGCTGTAGCCGGCGACACGAACGATCAGTTCCCGGTTCTCGGCGGGGGCTTGCTGGGCTTGGCGCAAGGTGGCGGCATCGACCACGTTGAACTGAAGGTGGTGCCCGCCCATGCGGAAGTAGGCATGGACCATGTGGGCCAGCTTGTCCACGCCGCCGCCAGTCAGGACTGAGGGCGCGAACTTCATGTTCAGAAGGGTGCCACCGGTGCGTGCATGGTCGATGTTGGCAGCGGACTTGACGATCGCGGTGGGACCGCTGCCGTCGCGGCCCTGGGTGGGGGAAATGCCTTCGGAGAGCGGTTCGGCGGCGCGGCGACCATTGGGCAGAGCGCCAACCACCGAGCCAAAGTAGACGTGTACGGTGGTAGGCAGGAGATTGACGCGGTACTTGCCACCCTTGGTGTTCGGGCGTCCGTCGAGGAGCTCGAAGTAGGTCTCGAAAAGCTGGGTGGCGAGGGTGTCTGCGCGCGGGTCGTCGTTGCCGTAGAACGGGGTGTCGCGAAGCAGTCGTAGGCGCAGGGGTTCGCGGTCGGCGAAGTCGTTGTCAAGGGCAGCGAACAGCTCATCCAGTGGCAGGTCCCGCTGCTCAAAG
>JABGQJ010000346.1 GCA_018648945.1 Victivallales bacterium | reverse complement strand
CAGCCCTGTCCGAGGAGCCCGACGAATGACCTCCCGCGAACATGCCGAGGAACTGATCGCCAAGATCCCCGTGCTGGCCAAACCCCGTGGCCAGCGACTGCCGGTCATCATCTGGCGGCTGAGCAACATCCAGGGCGAGGATGCGGAACTGGCTGGGTTTGCTCGCCAGCTCAATGAACGCGGGCTGGCCACGGTCACGAGCTGGAACTACCGGGGCCGGGAGAAGAACCTACCCTACTCCCTGCGCTATGCGCGGCTTCTCCAACAGGAGAAACTGCCGGTGGTGATCAACTCCACGGGGGTCATGCATCGCTTCTTCAACGGGGACGAGAAGACGGCCCACGTGGATGCGGATGGCACGCCCTTCTTCGACCTCAGCCAGACGCCCAAGGTGAAGATCGGCTGTCCCTTCGCTGCCCGGCACCGCTACCCCGCGATCCGCGAGCAGGTGGAGACCTTCGTCAAAGCCTACCATGATGCAGGGCTGCCCTTGGACATCGTGATTGCAGACTGGGAGATCGATGGTCCCATGGCCTGGAACGACGCCTGGGAGCACGCCAAGCGCTGCACGCGTTGCCGCAAGCATATCCCCAAGATCGATGACTTCCTCGTCTTCCAGAAGGCCTACCGCACGATCCGCGACGAGATGCAGCGAGAGTGTTACGCCAAGGTGGTCCGCCAATACTACCCGAAGGCGCTAGTGGGCAACTATGCGGAATACCCCCACGACGGCTGGCGCTACTGGTACGACTACTTTGAGATCGACGCCAAACCGCCCTTCCCTGTCCGCATGGACCAGAGGGAACCGGAGCGGCCCTGGGTCGCGGACTTCGCCGCTCAGGGGTATACCTTCGGCATGCCTGTGGTCTATACGTGGTACCGCACCTTCGGCTGGTACGACTTCGCCAACTCCGACTACCACTGGTTCTACAACATGCTCAAGGTGGCGACCAACGCCGGTAAGAGCGCGCCCGCCGATCTGCCCATCATCACTTTCGTCCACTGGCACACCACCTCGCCCCCCAAGGAGCCAGATGAACGGGCGAAGCAGATGAGCGAGGGTGCCTATCAGGAGCTCCTCTGGCACATGCTGCTGCGCGGGCACGATGGGCTCGCCATGTGGTGCACGCCACCGGAGACGCTGAAGGAGACCCAACTCGTCCAGCAGGTCTGCGCCGAGTCTCTGGCCTACAGCGAGTTCATTGAGAAGGGCATCCCAGTCAGCTTCGCGATCCCCAAGCAACCGGGAACCGTCATCTCCGGTCTGCGCCTGGCGAACCGCCTCCTGGTGCGCCGGACAGACTTCGGCGAGAAGCCGGGCCCGGCATCGGTGCAGATCGATGGCGCAGAGATAGCCGTGCCCATCCACCCCGGCCGCTGCCAGATTCTGCGGCTAAGGGCCAAGTGAGTCTGCGGGGATAGGAAGAGACTCACCACGAAGGCACGAAGATCACGAAGGAAATGCAGGAAAAACAGGCAAAGTATGGGGGACCTACGAACGTCCAACCCCATTTTCACCCCTGCTTTCCTTCCCCGCCTTCCTTCCTACTACTACTGGCCAACTTCCTGTTTTCCGTACAAGATTCTGGCTACCGGGAAGCCGCAAGTCTCTGATCTCCAAAGCAAAATGACGCGACGAAGCTCCCCCACTCGATGTTCGATGTTGGGCGTTCGATGTTCGATGTTCGCTCTGGTTGCGGCCATTGGCCGCGCCAAGTCCTTCGTGGCTTCGTGGTGGATAGATCCCCTCAGCCGACGAGCTTCTTGCGAGCGCGGTCGACGACTTCGCGCATCTTTGCGAGCTGGTCCTCGCGCCCCTGGGGTTTGCGGTACTCGGCCAGGAGTTCCGTGACCTTGCCTTGGGCGCGGTCGAGCATCTCGCGGTCGCTGCGTGCGCCGTTCCAGCCCCGCCGGTCCACATAAGTGGGCAGCCAGAGAGAGCGGAAGTGGTCGAGGGTGTGGGGGGTGGTCATGTGGTTGCATTCCAGCCCTTGCTGCACCATCTCGATCCATTCTGCACCCACCGTCTCCGTCGATGGTTCGATGGGGGAGCCTAGGTGAGCGATGCCGTCCGCAAGGTCGCGTTCGACGAGCAGTTGCACGGGGCAAAGGGTCCGTCCGCACTCCAACATGCCCTGGCCAATGCTCGGGTGCTGGCCGGTGAACGCGGCAATGGTCATGGCCTTGTGCGCCTTTTCCAGCGCGGCCGCCATGCCCGGCTCGCGTGCCGCGCAGTATCCGCCACCACCGACCGTGATGTTGATGCCAACCCACCGCCGGATGAACTCGTGGCAAGCAATGCCGTACGACATGGCATCGAAGGCGGAGTAGCTCACCTCGCCCGAAGCCATGTCGATAGTCGCCGCCCACATGCTGGCACCCAGACCACAGGTCGGGTTCAGCGCTCGCCCCGCGATCCAGACCGCAACCAGCTCGGCAGTGGCCACACTGACGAATCCCTCAAGGGTGACCGGGGTGGTCATGCCAGCCACTGGCATGGCAGTGAAGGTAGCCCTGTCCCCCTCGCGGACGCGTCGAACGAATTTGTCGGCGACCACCTTGTCGAAGCGCAAGGGGTGGGCAAAGCAGTTGGCTCCATAGCTGAACCAGTTCGGACGCCCCATGATCTCGCCCATCTCGATCAGGTAGTCCACCTGCTCCTCATGCCAGGCAAAGGGCGGATTTGGCTTCTCGGCATACTCGGCCAGGACGAGGGCCGACTCCAGGCTCTCCATCTTGCCCGACACTTCGGTCTGGACGAGGGAGTGCCCGACGCCTTGCGCGCCATGCAGGGCGTCGCCCAGTTTGGTTGCCGTGATCTGGTCCTGGCGATTGCCGTTGCGGCGCTGGCCCGTGCCCCAGTCATAGTAGATCTGGCAGATCTGGGTGCCGAAGCCGGCGCGGCCCGGTCGGGTGAACGTATCGGTCGGAGGAGCGTGGGGCTCCTTGGCAATGGACTCGGTAAACTCCTTCACCAATTCGCGCGGGAACCACACCCGTTGCTTGGCGAGGTCCACCCGGGCCCCGAAGGCACCCAGCGCCTCGGCCAGTTCCACGTTCTCGCAGAGCACGCCAACCTTCTCGAGAGTCGTGTAGACGCCCTCGATGAGGGGCTCAAGATCCACACCTTCGAACCGACCTCTCGCCATCATAGCCCGATCTCCGGATTATGGGAACCGTCAGTACTGTACGATCACCGCCACCATGACCAACGCCTGGTCCCCAATGGATTCCACCGCGTGCCCGGCCCCATCGCCAGTCAGAATCGTGTCGCCGGGGCACAACTCACACAGCTCATCGCCGTCCTGCATCCGTCCCTTGCCTTGGACGATGACGAAGATCTCCTCCTCGTCGTCGTGCTCATGGAAACCGATACTGGCACCGGGCTCCAGGGTCAATTTGGCGAACAGCCGCGTGTTGCCCTTGAGCTCGTCCTTCTTCCACAGATGCTCGATCCGCACCGTGCCCTTGCCACCGCGCATCTCAAACCGTTCGTCGACTTCGTAGCTGCCGTTTCGTCGAATCATGGTGGGTCTTCCTACTTCTTGGCTGCGAGGATCTTGCTGAGCACATCGGCGATGAACTCGCCCTGCAGCTTCCTGCCCTCGCCATTGTAGTGATATGGGTCTGCCGGCTTGGCCCGCAGTTCCGGCTTGCCCACGACCAGCGTATACAGGTCGGTCACGGGGATGTCGTAACGCTTCATCAGCTCAGCGGCGAGGGCATTGCGCTTGATGACGACCGGGGTCATCACCGGGTCGAGCACCGCGTTGTCGCCCTTCTTGTTGACCGGAGTGGTCGCGCACCAGATGATTTTGGCCTGGGGCGCGGCCTTCTTGATCTCGACCACGTAGCTCTCGAGGATCTCGACGTACTTGCCCTTGGGGATGCGGTCGCCAAAGCCATGGAGCCCGTGGTTAAAGTGGATCACGTCGTAGGTGGTCGCTGCCAGGATTTCCTTGTACCGCTTCATCAGTTGTGGAGCGGCGATGTGGTAAGGGGTCACCCAAGCATCCACGTTGGCCTTGCCCTTCAGCTTGGCAACCACGGTATGCCGATAGGCATTGCAGATCGAGTCGCCGACAATCAGCACGCGCGGCAGCTTGGGATCCGGATTCGTTGCCGGATACAGCTTCCAGCCACTGGCGAACAGGGAAGCGGACAGGCAGAGCGAGGCAACCAGAACGAGCCGAATAGGCATGAGAGACTCTCCTAGTGACACAGCAGGAACGCGGGCATAGCTGGAACTCGCCGGTAATCTAGGAGCCACCACCTGCAACGTCCACCCACCGCAGCCAGTAGAACGCGACAAGCTCCTGCCTTTGCTGGCTGGACATGGTGCCCCTCATCCGCCACATTACCGGAGTTGGACACAATGCCTTTGAGACTGTCCCCGCGCCACCTTGAGGACACGCCATGATGAGAGTTCTTTGTTCCCTGCTCCTGACCGCCCTCGCCTCCTCCGTCTGCCTTGCAGCCCCCAAGCCGACCTACCCCTTGCGCGACGCGGTCGAATGCACGGCACGTGGCGGGATTCCCAACTTTCTGGCCAAGGCCAAGGCGGGAAAGAGCCTGAAGATCGCTTACCTCGGCGGCAGCATCACGGCCCAGAACGGCTGGCGGCCGAAAACCCTGAGGTGGTTCCAGGAACGGTTCCCCGAGGCCAAGATCGAGCAGATTCACGCGGCGATCGGCGGTACCGGCTCCGACCTTGGCGTCTTCCGCCTCCGCAAGGATGTGCTGGTGAAAAAACCGGACCTGCTGTTCGTGGAGTTCGCGGTCAACGATGGTGGGGCCTCACCCGACCGCATCGTGAAGAGCATGGAAGGCATTGTCCGGCAGACCTGGACGGAGGACCCGACCCTCGACATCTGCTTCGTCTACACCGCCACCCAGGGGATGCTGAAGGATCTGCAGAGCAACAAGTTTCCCCGTGCAGCCAGTGTCATGGAGTCCATCGCCGACCACTATCGCATTCCCTCCATCCACATGTGCCTGAAAACGGCGCAGATGGAGAAGGAGGGGAAGGTCATCTTCAAGGAGAAGAAGGGCAAGGAAGAGCGCCGCGCCGCCATGAAGAAGGGCACCTACTACTTCTCCGGCGATGGCGTCCACCCCTACGACGACACCGGCCATATCCTCTACTTGGAAGCCGTCGTGCGCAGCATGCCCGCGATCTTCGCCCAAGGCAAGGTGGGCAATCACAGCCTGCCCGGCCCCATGGATTCGGGCAACTGGGAGAAGGCCAGCATGATTCCCTTTGGCGAAGGCCAGCTTTCTGCCGACTGGAAACTGCTCGACCTGGCAGGGGATAGCAACGCCAAGCGCTTCAGGGGCAATCTCCCCCAGCTCTGGATGGCTGACACAACGGGCGCGTCGGTGACCTTCAAGTTCAAGGGGAGCATGGCCAACGTCTTCGACCTGGTTGGTCCCACCTGCGGGCGTCTGAAGATCACGGTGGACGGCAAAGACCGGGGCAAGCGCAACCGTTTCGACGCCTACTGCACCTACTACCGGCTCCAACAGCTTGGGGTGGTCAGAGGCCTGGATCCCGGGCAAGTCCACACCGTCAAGATCGAGATCTGCGAGGAACAGCCCGAAAAGCGCAAGATCCTGAAGGGCCGCTCGGGACCGAACCAGAAAGTCCTGGCCCTGGACGATGACGCGTTCGCCAAGAAGTTCGATGGTCGCCAGTGGTTTGCCGGGTACATCATGTACATCGGTGATTTCGTGAAGTAGCCCTTCCCTTCCGGTCAAGAGGAGACAGATCATGCTGCGGGAACTAATCACCATCCTCCTCCTTGGTGCCTGCGCCCTGGCTTCCGAGCGGGATTTTATGCTTCCCCTGAAGCTGACCCACTCGCACCTCGAGGAGATCTTCCTCGGCTGCAAGGAGGGGGCCACCGATGCCTACGACCGGGGTGTAGACGACCTAGCCCCCCCGCGTGGGCAGGGCACAGGCTGTGCGGGCTTCATCGGCCCCCCGACACTCGGCTCCCTGCTCTACAAGGATCTCAAAGCCCATGGCAACCTGAAGGAGTGGGAGATCACTCTTGAGGTCCACGAGGGCAAGCCCATGAAGATCAGCTGGCAGTCCGAGAAACTGCCCGAGTGCTACGACCTCACCTTCGTCACCAATGACTACGAGAAGGATATGCGCAAGGTGAATGAGCTGGAGTTCACCACCAGCCAGACCGTCGTGATCGTGGCCGGGCTCAATCCCGAAGCATGGAATGCGGCCAAAGCCAGAGCCCAAGGTGACCAGCCAGACAAACCCGAAGTCGTGACGACCCCGAAGCCCGCGCCCGAGAAACGGCCCTCCACCGCCGTGCCCGGCTCGCCGCCACCGGCCTCCAAGCGGGTCACCGGCAGCATCAGCATGCTGGTCCTCGCCATGGGTGGCCTTTTCCTCCTCATCGTGATCTTCGCCGCCGTCCGCCGCTAACACCTACCAAGGAAGCACATGGAGCGCAACGCAGTCATCTTTGGTGCAGGGAACATTGGTCGGGGATTCATCGGCCAACTCTTCTGCGAATCCGGCTATGCCGTCACCTTCGTGGATGTGGACGACGAGCTCATCCAGGCTCTGAACGACCGGGCCGAGTACCATCTGCAAACGGTCTTCTATGATGAGGTGCACGACTACCAGATCGGTCCCGTCCGGGCCGTGCATGGTCGCGATCTCGCCGCCGTGGCGGCGGCCGTTGCCGAGGCGGATCTCGCGGCCACCGCCGTCGGTGCCGGCGCTCTGCCCCACATTGCCCCCGGTCTGGCCGCTGGCCTCGCGCAGCGCGCCAAGACTGCTGCCCCACCACTGGACATCATCCTCTGCGAGAACCTGAAGGGTGCCGCCAAGATCATGCGTGGCTACGTGGCCGAGAAGATCGCGCCGGTTGCCGCCGATTACCTGACCAATGCCGTCGGCTTCGTGGATACCGTGATCGGTCGCATGGTTCCCATGCCCACGCCCGACATGCGAGCGGCCGACGTCAGCTTCATCCGGGTGGAACCCTACAAGGAACTGCCCGTCGACGGCACGGGCTTCGTCGGCCCGATCCCCAACGTCGTGGCCATGGAAGCCCACGACAACTTCGCGCTCTACACCGCGCGCAAGCTCTACATCCACAACTGTGGTCATGCCCTGCTCGCCTACGCGGCATATCCCCGTGGCCACGAGTACGGCTACGAAGCCATGCGTGATCCCGAAGTCCGCAGCATCATGGATGGGGGACTCCGCGAGAGCGTCGCGGGCGTGGCCTCCCGGTTCGCCGCCGATCCGGCCTGGCTGCAGGCCAATATGGACGATCTTCTGGCCCGCTTCGGGAACCATGTTCTGGCCGACACCGTCTTCCGCCTCGGCCGGGACCCCGTCCGCAAGCTCAGTCCCACCGACCGGTTGGTCGGGGCCGCACGGTTGGTCGAAGAGACCGTGGGCACCCCTCGCTACCTAGCCTGGGGGATTGCCATGGCCCTCTGCTTCGACGCTGTGGAAGACCCCGTGGCGGTTGCCCTCCAGCATCGGCTCGCCAGCGAAGGCCCCGCCCACATTCTGCAGGATATCTGCCAGATCGATCCGGAATCCCCGCTGGGGAGGAATGTACTCGCCGCCTACGCGCTCCTGCGTGAGGATCCGCGCCGTTCCTTCCCGGAAACGGACTGATGCGGCCCGCCAAGGAGTGTCGGTACTAGCCCGAGGGTATCCACAAAGGTCGGATTCTGCGCAGAAACCCGTGTTCTTTGCGCGCGCGCGAGAAAAGGAGCCACATCCACCTATATTGCAGGACCTTGAAACCAGCAATGAGAAGGAAGTGGCTCGCATGATTCTACTCCGGGGAATGGACCGTTTCAACCGCGTTCTGGCCTGTCGGGACACATTTCTGACCGGAATCGTTCGCGAGGCGCTGGGTCTGGTCCGCTTCGACCCGTCGCTGGTGGAGGCCTTCGGGAAGGATATG
>JABGQJ010000345.1 GCA_018648945.1 Victivallales bacterium | reverse complement strand
GACGGAACGCCACATCGCGCAAGCCCGTGTACCAGCCTTCGGGCAGGGCGGCGGCGGTGGCTTCTGGGTTGCCCACGTAGCCGCTCATGACGTTCTCGCCGCGCGTGATCAGGTAGCCCGGCTTGCCAGCCTCCTGGTCTTCCAGGAAGCCCGGTTCGCCATGAGTGATACTGCGCACGATCCGGCACTCGGTGAAGGGGTGTGTGGGACGACCGATGTAGTAGCCGCAGGTGGGTAACCCCTGCCAGGAGTGGTTCCAGCCCCGCTCGAAGCAGGCCAGCCGTTGGGTCTCGCCCAGGTGGCGCGGGATGCCGAGCACCTGCAGGCAGGTTTCGGTGGAGCCGAAGCGGACGGTGGGAATGCGCCCGGCAAACTCCTGGAGGCGGTGGATGGTGGTGGGGCCAACCGGGGCCGAGCCGATCAGGAAATCGATGCGCCCCATGGCCGGGCCGAGCACGTCCATGGAGACTGGCAGGCGGTCGGTCTCGCGCAGCTCGGCCAGGAAGTCGAAGTGGCGCGACACGGTGGGAGCCACGATGCGGTCGTAGGCTTGGTCGGCAAGGTCGGCCAGGATGCGCCAGTAGGGGGTGGAGTAGCGTTCGATGAGATGCAGATGGCTACCCGGCCGGCGCAGCGCCCAGTCGGTGATCGCGGTGGAGTTGGTGTGATGGAGGGGGTTGACGATGACCGTGGCGAAGCGGTCCTCGGGACGGATGTCCAGCAGGGCCTCGAAGGTGGCGCGGTTGGTGGCGTAGCTGCGATACGGCAGTTGCACGCCCTTGGGCTGGCCTGTGGTGCCGGAAGTGAAGATGATGATGCGGGAATGCTCGGGGTCCTCGTCCCGCAGGAACTGGTTCTGAGGCAGCTCGGGTGACGTGCCCAAGTTCTCGACGAAGACCATGGACAGGTCCGGGTGAGTCTGGCGGCAGGCAGCAAGAGTCCCGGGATCGAAGGCCCGTTCGGTCAGGATGAGACGTGGTTGGGTGGCGGCGATCTTGTAGAGCACGCGTGCCGCGTCGTCGGCCTGCCAGTTGACCGTGACCGGTACGGTCCCGACCATGACTGCGCCAAGCCGGTAGGCGAGATCCGCGTAGTGGTTGCGGCTCATGGCGTGCAGCACCCGGTCGCTGGGCTCGCAGCCCTGGGCAACCAGGCAAGCCGCTGCCTGGCGTGCCAACCGCAGGAACTGCCCACGCGTAAAGGTCTCGGTCTGCACGGACCGGTCCTCGGCGAACGTGTAGTAGGTGAGGAACGGTTGGCTTTCGTCCGCGAACGCCGCCAGGTAGTCGTCCAGATTGGTTCGGGGGGCAGAATCCACTCGTTGCTCCGCTATGGGGTTAGACAGCATGCGGGCAATATGTGCCCTCGCAGGTACAATTGCGGGTGCTCGTCCACCCCATTCAGCGCCTGGCAAGCTTCGCGCGCAGTTCCCTTGCTTCCTCGGCGAACTCGAAGTCCTCGGCAAGTTGCAGGGCGATGCCCACCTCGCGCTTGGCCCGATCCGTCTGGCCCAGTTGGGCGAGCGCGGCGGCTAGAGTGTAGCGCCGGGCAGGGCTTTTGGGCGATGCGCGCGCTGCACTCTCCAGGAAACGGAGGGACTCCTTGGGCTTCCCGTTCAGGAAGAGACACCAGCCCAGAGTGTGCTGCGTCTCGGCGCTCTGCGGCTTCATCCTGGCGGCGGTCTGGGCATGGGGGAGTGCCGCCTCCGGTTTGCCCAACTTGGTCGCCAGGTACCAGGCGAGACGGTTATGGACGCCGTAGCCATTGGCCCCCCGCCGGAGCGCCTCGCGGTCCGAGGCCACGGCCGCCGCAAAGTCGCCCCGGCGGATACACAGGGCGGTCCGGGCCAGGGGCGGGCCGGGCGAATCGGGGAAACGTCTGTCCACCTGCGCCAGCCATTCGTCGGCCTCCCGGTCGCGGCCCGCGAGGGCCAGGATTGCGGTGTGGCGCAGGGAGGCGTCGAGGTCGTTGGGTCGCAGGGCAAGGTAGGATTCCATGGGAGCCGCCGCCTCGTCCACGCGTCCGGTGTATTGCAGGATCAGGGCCTGAAGCTTGAGCGCTTGGATGCGGTGGGGATGGTCCACGCCTCCCGCGAGGGCGAAGCGACAGTGTTTCTCGGCCTCGCTGTAGAGCCCCTTGGCCAGGTGGATCATCGCCAGGAGGCAGTGGCCGCTTGGTACGCCGGGGTGGGCTTGGACCAGCTTCCGGGCCTCGATATATGCCTCGTCGGCCCGACCAAGGGCGAGGAGCAGTTCCCCCAGTCGGGTCCGCGCCTGGACCAGATCCGGATGGCTTGCCAGCAACTCTCGAAGCGAGTCGATGGCCTTCGCCTGCTTTCCTGTCGCCGCAAGCACCTCAGCCTGCTCCAGCTGGATCCTGGCTGCCAGGGTCGCCGTCGGATCAAGGCGCGCGCCGCGGGGGATGGCTGCCAGCCCCCCGCTGCTCCCGACCGCGATCTGCCCTACTCTCGGCGGCTCGTCCTGCTCCTCTGTCTGCGTCCTTGCCTGGGCAAGGAGTTCGGCGGCCTCGGCTGGGCGCCCTTGCCGCCGCCGGAGTTCGGCAAGAACCAGCTTGGTCCGAGCACTCGTCGGGGCCAGTTCCGCCGCGCGGAGCAGGGCGGTCTGGGCCTCCTCCAGCCGGTTCATTCCCAGCAGCGTCTGGCCAAGGAGAAGCTGGGCTCTGCTGTTGTCCGGGGCCAGTTCCAGAGCCTTGTGAAGATGGGGCAATGCCTCGCTGGCGCGCTGGCTGTGCAGCAGCGCGCGGGCCACCATAAGCCGCGCCTCCAGGGACGCAGCATCGAGGGTGATCGCCACCTGGGCTTGCTCCACCGCAAGCCCGAAGTCCGTCTGCGACCAGGCGAAGCCAGCGTAGGCCACCCGGACGGCAACATCCTCCGGGACGAGTTCGACAGCCATGGCGAAGCTCCGGTGGGCGAGTTTCCCATCGCCCGCCCGGGCTGCGCACTTGGCCTGCCCCAACCAAGCTCTGGGGTCATCCGGCATCGCGGCGGTGGCTCGCCGGTACAGCGCCAGGGCGACGGTCGGCGTTTTCGCCGACGCATCTTCGGCGGCGTTGAGCAGCGACGTCGGGTCACTGGCTGGTGCCGTGCCGTCCGTGATCGGCGCGGCGTTGCCGGGCGTGGGTGGGCGGTCCGGCGATTCTGCCCCGGCTTCCGCATCCGGCTTGGCCGAACGGGCCATATTGCGAGCCATGTTACGGAAGGGTCGAGCCAGCAGAAGGGCCACCAGCACGACCACAGCAGTCGTGAACACGGCGCGTCTCACCTTGCGCGCCTGGCGGCGGCGCTGCGCTTCCCTGCGCGCTTCTTCCGCCGGCGTCAGGTCCAGGTCTTCAGGATCGTGCCTGTCCATTCTATCTCTCCGCAAAAGGGAACGCGCCAGGTACACAGAAGGCGCATCTGGCGCGATAAATACGGCGCTGGACCGGAATCGCCCTAGCGACGACGGGGCCGACGAACCGCGAGGCCCGCCAGGGCTGCCAGGGACAGGAGCAAGGCAGATGGTTCCGGCGTGCTGGGATTGCTGCCGGGGCCGCCGCCTTCGCCGCCGCCACCGCCGCCACCGACCCCACTGAAGGTAAGGGTCCAAGCGCCGAGCTCGCCATCGGGCTGTTCCCCGGAATCATCACTGAACACAAAGAGCAGCCAATTACCCGTAATGTTGCTGCCAGGGTCGATCAAGTCCGTCAGGAAAAACTCCCCGAGTAACGGACTTCCTGGAGCATCCAGGACGCCAGGATCGAACCCAGAAGGTATCGGGGGGGAGGGGTGGTGGATTGCCGTTACCAGAGGGGAACTTACAGGCGCTGGGGGGAAGAGCCCATCCTGAAACGTAAGGTCGATGCCCGAGACACTGTAAATGCCACCGGCATCCCCCATCAGCCAGCTCTGCTCGCCGCCCGGATTCGCGACCCACACCTCGAGGTCCATAGGATATGGGTGCGTCAGCCCAAGAAGCGAGACCGAGAGGCCGGTCACCGCACCGGTCCAGCCCGACGGATCGACCGAGATGGCTGACGGTGTTCCCGACGGTGCACTACCGAAATCCGTGAAACCATATGGGGGGTAGAGATCGTGCGGGGATCCACCGAAGTTGTTCATCAGCGTGACATCCGCAGTCGCGACCACGCCCCAAGTCAACGCAGCCAGTACAATCAATGAGAGAGTTCTCATGGTCCAGTTCTCTATTCCACGCCCACAACACGTGCCTCCATACTCGCACGCGCGAGGCTAGGGACACACGACCAAAGGACGACTCGAGTAACCAACGAGTGAGTGACCTTCCGTAGGGAGACAATACCCGTTTCACAGGCGGAATGCAAACATCTCGCGATATTCGCACTAGCATGATTGGCAATGGGTTGAGTTTCTGAAAACTGCGCCGGAAACGGTAACGAATTGCCCCAGGAACGAATGCGCGTACTCTCGTTGCCTACCCGCTGCCGCTTCCCGGCCCCCTCAGCCCTTCCTCCCCAACCTGGGGGGCTCCACCATGACGGAACGGATCAAGTGGCGGCCCGTGCCGCAACACCCCCTGCCCCCGTCCCTGCCCCGAACACTGGCACACGGTCAGCCGAAACGCCACTGGGCTGGCGGGTGCTAGCGCTGGCGAGACCGACGGACCGCGAGGGCCACCAGAGCTGCCATGGCCAAGAGCAGGGCGGATGGCTCCGGTGTGCTGGAGGTGCTGCCAGGGCCTCCTCCGCCCGTGTCGCCGCCACCGGTACTGACTCCCTTGAAGGTGAGGCGCCAAGCCCCAAGTGCGCCTGGGCCCCCTATCCCGAGCCCGTCACCATACACGAACAGCAGCCAATCGCCGGGGATGGAGCTGCCGGCATCAACCAAGTCCGTCAAGAAGACAGCCGCGGGCGACGGGCTGCCTGAGGCATCGGGAGTGCCCGCCGGGGCAGAGGGCTGGTAGGTGACTGGGTTCAGAGGGAAGCCGGGGGTGGGGGTAGGAAAGGGGCCATCCTCGAACGTCAGATCAAGGCCCTGAACCCCGCCGCCACCGGCATCTCCCATCAGCCAGCTCTGTTCGCCTCCGGGGTTTGCCACCCAGATCTCGAGGTCCGGAGTCCATGGATGCATCACCCCCAGCAACGAGACCGAAAGGCTCGTTACCGCACCGCTCCAGGCCGAGGAGTCCACCGGCAGGATGGATGGCGTGCCGGGGAGCCCGGAGCCGAAATCCGTGTAGCCAGCCACCGGCACGAGGGTGCGCGGGGAGCCGCCGAAGTCGTTGGTGAGCGTCACATCGGCAGTGGCTGCCAGGCCCCAAGTCAGCGCTGCCAGCAGAAGTAAGGGGGGATGTCTCATGGCACAATAACCTATTCCACGCCCGCTCTGCACACACGAGGCATAAACGAGGGAGGATGGGACATGATCCGGGGAGGCGCGCGACTCATCCAAGCGAGGGGCAAACAACCTCCCGTGCGCGAAAAGTACCAGTTGCCCCAGGCGAATGCAAGTGTTGACGAAGGTCCGTACTGGACCGGCTAGCAATGGATTGCTCCCAGCACAAATGCGATTACCTTGCCCTATTCCTGCACGAGACTCGCCAGCCCCAACTCAACCTGGGAGATTTCCCCGATGACGAAGCGAATCAAGCAAGCCGTCAGCCGCTGGTGCTACAACAAGATTCCCGCGCCCGAGTTCTACGCGGCCTGCAAGGAGATGGGCATTCTGGGTATCGATCTGGTGAAGCCGGACGAGTGGCCGCTGCTCAAGGAAGCGGGCCTGATCTGCACCTGCACGCCCAGCCACAGCCTGACCGAGGGGCTGAACAATCCCGCCAACCACGAGCTGTGCCTGCAGCAGATCCGCGCGTCCATCGAGGCCAACGCCGAGGCTGGCTTCCCGAACGTGGTCTGCTTCTCCGGCAACCGCAATGGCATCTCCGAGGAGGAAGGCGCGGCCAACTGCGTCGCCGCCCTCAAGCAGGTCGCTGGCCTGGCCGAGGAGAAGGGCGTGACGCTGGTAATGGAGTTGCTGAACAGCAAGGTGAACCACAAGGACTATCAGGCGGATCATACCGACTGGTCCGTGGACGTCTGCAAGCAGGTCGGCAGCCCGAACGTGAAGCTGCTCTACGACATCTACCACATGCAGATCATGGAAGGTGATCTGATCCGCACGATCCGGGACAACATCGACTTCATCGGTCACTTCCACACGGGCGGCAATCCGGGGCGGAACGAGATCGACGACACGCAGGAGATCCACCATCCCCCGATCATGCGCGCCATCGCCGAGACGGGCTACACGGGCTGGGTTGGCCACGAGTTCGTGCCCACCGGCGATCCCCTGACCAGCCTGCGCGCCGCCTACGCCCTCTGCGACGTGTAGGAGCCGAGGCCCACCAATGAACCACGCCCCGCTTGCTGCGCTCTTCCTGGCCATGACCTTGGCCGCCGCCGAACCGCGTAGCAGTGGGGTCCGTGCCGCTCAACCCGCATGGTCGCCTCCGGCCGGGGCGATCCATGTGGACCCGACCCACCGGGCTGATCCCAAGGCGGATGGTTCAGAAGCGCATCCCTTCGCATCGCTGGCCAAGATTCGTTGGCGGAACGGAACGACGGTCGTCCTGCGCCGGGGAACGGTGCTGGAAACGCCTGCGTTCCGTATCAACGGGGAGAGCCTGACCCTCGGTGCCTATGGCGAAGGGGCGCCCCCCGTCATTCGCTGCACGTCCGAAGCAAAGCGCGGCAAGAACCAACACGCCATCCGCGTGGATTCCGGTCCAGGGCTCGTTCTGCGCGATCTGGACATCCATGCCCCAAAGGGAACGAGCTGTCTCCGTCTCGGCGGCGGCAAGACCACCGTGTCTGTCCTCCACTGCCGGATTCGCGGCGCGGCCTGGGGCATCCGAGCCTTCGGGTTCTCCGGACTCCAGATTCTGGACACGGAAGTTCATGATATCAAAGACGATGGCATGTTCATCGTCGGCGTGAACGATATCGAGATTGGCCACTGCTTCGTCCATGATGTGAATCAGAACTGGAAACCGCCCTACACCTCACAGAAGGAGGCGGGCGGCGATGCCATCCAGTTCGTGAACTGTGACCGCTGGCACGTACATCATTGCGTTCTCGACCGCACCAACAGCGGCAACAAGTTCTGCTTCATCTCCAACAACCCCAAGCAGAAGGAAGGCGTGTTCGAGCATAATCTGACGCGTGGCCCGCTGACCACAGGCGATGGTGGCTCGGCCATCTACATGCACGATGGCGACGGGCTCGTGGTGCGCTACAACACCGTTCTCGGTCCGGCCCCGTCCATGCTCTACTCCCACGCGGCCAACCTGCGAATCTACGGCAACGTGTGCAGCGGCACATCCGGCGGCATCTTCGCCAGCAAGTCGGCAGAGGTCTACCACAATACCTTCCTCGGCCAACAGGGGTATCTGGTCTCCGGTGGCAAGATCACGGCGGCGAACAACATCTTCGTGCTAGGCAAGGGCACGGAGTCTGCCTTTGGCAAGGTCAAGGCCCTGAGGGAAGACCACAATCTCCAGACACAGGGAAACCCCGGCTTTGTGGATGCGCCCAAGCTGGATTTCCGGTTGCGTGCCGACTCCCGTTGCGTGGGCGCTGGGCGGCAGACCCCGATCAGAAGCGATCGGCTGGGCACCCCCATTCCCACCGGCCCGGCCCCCGATCTGGGCGCGTTCGAGCGCCACTGACCACTACCTGGGAGGGGCACTGTGTGCCGCGATCTTCCCCCGTCTCAGGCAGTCGCAGCACACGGCGTTCCTCCCACATTCTCAAGACAGGTCAGGCAGTGCCTGCGGAACTGACCCGCGCCCGCCCCAGCCGGACTGGCTTGACAAGTACACCGGGCCCTCCCTATACTACTCCGTTGCATGGTCCGTGCTGCATTCGGGACAGGCGGCAAGGAAACCAAGGTGCAGAGGAGGCGTGAAGATGCTGAGAATGGTGTT
>JABGQJ010000344.1:2812-7996 GCA_018648945.1 Victivallales bacterium | reverse complement strand
CCACCAGTTCGGATCCACCCCGACTACGCTGCCACAGATGGGATCGCGCTCGAAACAGGTCGCTGCCCCCGTCGCCTGGAGTCGCCCCACCAATTCAAACGGCACCCCGCCGACCACGCGGTCCCCACTGACCGAGTGGAAGCCCAACCAGCCAGGGATCACGGTCGCATTGCCGCCAAGGAAACCGTACTGCTCCACCAACAGAACACGCGCGCCCATCCGGGCTGCGGAGACGGCGGCCACCAAGCCGGTTGTCCCGCCGCCAGGAACCACAGTGTCGAAATCGAAATTCATCGTTCTTTCAAACCCTTTTCTTCATCTCGGCATTGCTTTACAACCTGCAACCATCGATAGTAGGAGTTTGCATCCGTTCGAAATTTTCGTGCCATGGTCGAAAAATAACCTGTATTACGAGGACCCGAAGCATGCGCAACCGCACCCGTCGTTTCACGCTGATCGAGCTGCTGGTGGTGATTGCCATCATCGCCATCCTCGCCTCCATGCTCCTCCCTGCCCTGAGCAAAGCCCGGGAGAAGGCTCGCCAGATCAGCTGCACCGGCAACCTCAAGCAGATGGGCCTGGCCTACTTCATGTACACCGACGACAACGACGCAGCCTGGCCTCCGGACCATGTGGGTCCCTGGGGCAGCTGCTACACGTGGCGTGCCCTGCTCTTCGATTACATCAAGGCCGAGAAGGTCTATGACTGTCCCAGCGCCAACTACACCTACACCGGCAGCAGTGCCGGCGTCAAGAACTCCACCGAGTGCAACGTCAGGGGCGGCTACGGCAACGTGACCGTCCACTACAGCGGCGGTGCGCCGAGCTACCCGGGGCAGACCTCGAGCTCGAACTTCAAGAAGCCCTCGTCCCTGATCGTCGTGGGCGATTCCAGCAATGGCGGCTTCCAGATCTCCATCGCCAGCAATGATACCGGCTTCAACCTTCTGGCCGCTGGCCAGGCAGATGGTGCCCAACGCCACAGCGACATGGCCAACTACACCTTCGCCGACGGCCATGTCGATTCCTTCCGCCCACAGAACATCCCCTGCACAACGTCCGAGTGCTGGTGGGCCGCCGAAGGCAAACACTAGACTCCCGGCCCAGACCATCCCACGGGCGGTGCCGACGACCCCTAGTTGTCGGGCCGCCCTGCTCATTTCCTCGGGCCTCTGGCCCCGAACTGGAACGCATATAGATCGGCGTTCCGCAGCCGAATGCGCAGCCGCACCGGCTTCCCGGCCAGCACCGCCAGCGACGGGGACGACTGCCAACGCACTGGCAGGGCCACCCCATTGCCCCGGATCCGCAAACAGGCGTCGTACCCGAACCCGGGCAACACTCGGCCGCTGGCATCCGCCAACTCGACCTGGCACTGTCCCGTGGCCGCAGTGGCCAGATTCAGTTCCAGCCGCCGCCCCCGGAAGACGAGCGGCTTGGTCTCAAGCGTTCCGGGCTCAGCCCCGGCCTGGAGCGACACAAAACCATCCAAGCGCTGCTCGGCCAGGCAGATGGCCCCGGCGTCCATGGCCCCTTTGGGGTGGGCACCATGGGTGCTTTTGTAGCCGCAGTAGTAGTGCAGCAACCGGTCGCCCCGGCGCACAAGACCGGCGAACATGTAGAGCATCCGACTGTCCGGTTCACCGTCCATGCCCAACGGCAGGTACGGCCGGGGCGATGGGCGCTGCCAGGCCCTGCCGTCCCGGCTCACGGCCAAGTGAATGTCCAGCACGCCGTCGTTGCCATAGCGACCGCCCTTGGCTGGCGGAGGCAGGTGCTGATAGATACTGGGGAACATGAGGTGCGCACGGTCCGCCCAGGGGTACTCGACCGCAACCGGCGTGTAGACATCCGCATCCTCCCCGTCCAACTCGGGTTCGCAAGCAAGGACTTCCTCGATCTCCGTAGAAGGGACCGGCGCACAGTCATCCCCCCAAATCAACCGCGGCGCCTGATCCTGTCGGTACGGCCACGGTGCCTTCAGATCCTCGATCTCGATCCGCCCCACCCGGCGATTCGGATGCCAGGTGCGCACGTACGACACCCATTTGCCGATTCGCTCCTCATACCGCACTTGGTTCTGCGTGTCTGGCACAAAGGGAAACACGCAGGGGGCATGGGAGCGCCA
Organism: Victivallales bacterium; assembly: GCA_018648945.1. The sequence continues at coordinate 5,868 of JABGQJ010000344.1, read as the reverse complement.
GTGGATTCCGTCTGGGGAGAAGCTCAGATACACCCCGCCCTTCGGACGGTCCGTGCGGTACTTCGGATGGATGAGGACGAAGCGCTCGGACACATCGCCGTGGGGATTGATCGACACGGTGTCGCCAAAGGCGTTGACCAGGTTGTTGTCCTTGCTGCCTCCCCGAGCCACCAACCCCAGATTGGGCTTGGTCCATACCGCGCCGTCCGTGGAGGTGGCCAGGGCAAGCCCCTTCCTCCACGCGTCGTCGCGGTACTCCGTCTGAGCCCAGTACCACATCATCAGCGTCCCGTCCACATCTGCCACCGAACCGTAGAACCCGATCCGTCCCTTCTCGGAAGGTAGCTCGGGAAGCAACACGTGGCCCCGCTTTCTGGCTGGGTGCATGGTGAAACGCAATCCCGCGTAGGTCTGGAGCAGGGAATCGTCGATCAGCAGTTGTTTCCGGTCAGCAATATCCATGGCATCGACTCCACTCACATCCGGCAAGAGCATGGCGAGACTCCAGGCCAACAGAGCCCGGAGAAGCCTGGCTTTCCGGCAATCGTGGCACATGATCTACTCGATCCTCACAGTCATGCCCCAGATGCTGTTTGGGCCCTTGACGTAGCCACAATACAGCACGAGAAGCCACTCGCGTTCGCTCAACTGAACCATCCAGGGATAGCCGAAATCGACCCCCTTTCCTGCCGGGGCATCGACTTCCGGAACCGTCACCAACTTGCGCACGCACCGCCAGTCCAGCTTCCTGGCATCCGCTTCCCACAGTTCCACATAGGCCAGTTCGTCCGGGCGATGGCAACGGTGCGTGAGCAAGGCCAACAGACGGGATGGATCCCCTTTCGGATGCATGATGAAAGGAGAAGGCAGTCCCCTCTGCCCCGGCCCCACCAGCGATTCGGTCTCCTGCCATGTCTTCCCCAAATCATCGCTAAACAACTGCCAGTAGTGTCCGCCAGCATCGTTGCGGATGAGGCCAACGAGCCGTCCAGCCGCAAAGGTGAAGGCCGGCTCGTAGAGCCTGGTCTTGGAGATGGGGACGGGGTCCCCCCACGTCCTGCCATTGTCGGGGGACACCGCGTACCAGATTCCGGTGGCCAGCTCGGTTCCGGCTCGATAGTGCCCAAACGCGACCAGCCCCATGCCCGGCACCGCAACAATCTCGCCGAACGCCGAGCCACTGCGGTTGTCGGCCAAACGGCTGGTATCCACAGTCTGCCAGGTCCTGCCGTTGTCCATGGAACGCCAGCCCAGGACTGTATTGCGCACATCTCCGGTGAAGGCCATGGCCAGGTAGACCAAGGAGCCGTCCGCCGCCAATCCCAGTGCGATGTTCCCCGAGTGCCGGTACGCCATGGAACGGTCGAACTCCGCCAGCATCCGAGGTGGGGTGAAGGTCTTCCCACCATCGTGGGACAGACTCGCACCGGGACAACCGTCCACGGTGTGCTCCCGGCCGGCCAGAAGCCCCAGCACCAGCGTGCCATCAACGGCTCGGACCAGCTTCGGCCAGCCCAAATGGGCATGGCGAGGACCGGAGGGAGCGGGGACCAGCACCCGCAGGGGCGTGCCGTCTGGAGTCTGGGGCACCCATGGGCCATGGCGCCGGGCGCCACCCCCCGGCCCGGCACAGGCCAAGCCAGACCCGACGACCGACCAGGCCAGCGTAAAGGGGAGCCGCCCAGGTGAGCCTTTATCATGTGCCATCGCCATCGCCTGACTTCCTTGCCGGGGATTATCCTGAAGACCATGCCAATCACTCGTCTGAAAGTAGACGTGGCAAGGTATAGAGGCAATGGTATCTGCGCAACAATGATTGACCAAACCACACATTCCAGTGGGTCTTCCCCAGCGCCCGTGCTGGACTTCTGGCAGAACACGATGGCAGAGCTTGAGACGCCGTCCTTCCCTTGTCGCGTGCTTGTGCATGGGCAACAAGGCCAGCTTTCCAGTGCTGGAATCCACTCACGGGTGCCAGCACCACGATTGCTGGTCTGCACCAATCACATGGCCTGCTACCGCTTGCCGGGCGACCCCGGCGGAACGGATGTCGTCCTGGCGGCAGGAGAAGCACTCCTTCTCGGGGCGAACTCCCCCATCGCCAATGTCTCCCGCCACCCGTACCAGAGCCTCGGCATCATCTTCTACCCCGACTCGCTCCGCCTATACGGCATCCGACACGCCCCCCACGACCAAGACATCACACCGGATCCACTGCGCCTGCAACACCACAACTACGTGCATCCCGCGCCACTGAGCGAGGACGGGCACAGACTGCTGGCCTGCGCTCTGAACGCGGGAGCCTTCCCCGCAGATGGCCTCTACCGCCGCCACTTGGTCACCGGCCTGCTCACCCAGGTCCGGGTCAGTCTCGCCCAACAGCCCAACTGCGAGGAGGGCAAGGCAGCCCGGACCTTCCGGGCACTCGTCCGCCACGTCGAAGCCCATCTCACGGAGCCCATCACCCGCGACCTACTGGCCCAGGCCCTGCGCCTTCACCCAAACCACGTCTCCCGGCTCTTTAGCCGGTTCACCGACGGCACCTTCCTGGAGTTCCTGCGCAACTCCCGCCTCGACTTGGCCGAGGGGCACCTGCACGCCGGAAGGCTCACCGTCGCAGAGACCGCGTTCGCCTGCGGATTCGGCAGTTCCTCAGCCCTGATCCGCGCCTTCCGGAGGCGAAACAAGGTCACTCCCGGGCGCTGGGCCTCAGCGGCCCGACCTTCTCCAACCCGGTCGATCGTACAGGACCGACTTGTGCAATGAGCAACATGCGGCGAACCTATAGGGTGAGGATTGTTTGGTAATGGGCGGGTCCGAAAGTCCAGTGGCATGGTCGATTCGATGGAGAACAGAGAATCTGCGAGCAACAACATGCTCTCTCCACCCATGGAATCGTGAGCCAAGACGATATCACAACAGTAGATATCCGTACTCTGGGGACTTAGCAGGATGTCGAGTGTAGGAGAGACAGAATGAAGTTATTGTCGGACGGCGTCAAACGCCTCCTTGCGGTCGGCGACGACCTGGAAGCCATCCAGCGTGTTTACCAGGAG
>JABGQJ010000344.1:0-2713 GCA_018648945.1 Victivallales bacterium | reverse complement strand
CGCCATGCGCGATTCCGTCGATCAACCATGGCGCCGTGCCCTTCTTCCTCTCCTGCCCCGAGACCCTTCAGGAGAGCTATCTCGATGCCGTGTCGCTCACCGGCGATCCCGTCGTCCTCGAACTTCCCAACCGCGTGGCCCCCTTTACAGTGGCCGAAGCGGTCGGAATCCATGTCCCAGCGGAGAGCAGAGGGAGAGTGCTGAACCGGCTCGACAAGGCAGGCCTCGGCAACGGCCTGGTCGTGCCACTCAACGCCAGGCAAGGGCGGCACTGCTCATCGACTGTCTTCGCCGCCAAACGCGGTCGCGAAGGGACCGCGGTTCTGGCAGAAGCGACGCACCGTGTGCATGTCCTGACCACCTACTTTCACCAACGGGTGCGGCAGGTACTCGACCAGCGACCTTCGGCCCGACCGAACCTGCTCACCCCACGCGAGCGGGAGTGCTTGCTCTGGGCGGCAGGCGGCAAGACCGCTTGGGAGACCTCGCGCATCCTGAAGATCGCCGAGCGCACCGTCAAGTTCCACCTGGCCAACGCCAGCCGACGGCTAGACACCGCCAACACCGCCCACGCGGTGGCCCGCGCCATCCTCCGCGGCGAGTTCGTACCGTAGGAAGACGATCTTGTCGGGGCCCGTCATTGCACTGGCACGCCCGTTGCGCTACCGTCCGAGTACCCCCAACACCCCCGACTCGGAGGCACGGCACGATGGTTCTACGCCCAACCGTTCTCGCGGTCCTGATCGCCTCCCTTGGCTTCGCGCAACCGCTCGAGCAAGACTTTGCGCAACCGCCCGACAGCGCCAAACCACACACATGGTGGCACTGGATGAACGGGATGGTCACCCGCGAGGGCATTACCCGCGACCTCACCGAGATGAAAAAGGTGGGCCTCGGCGGCGCGCAGATGTTCCACGTCACCGACGGCATCCCCCCCGGTCCCGTCGGCTACATGACCCCCCAATGGCGGGAGATGGTCAAGCACGCCGTCGCCGAAGCCGACCGCCTCGGGCTGGAGCTGTGCATCCACAACTGCGCAGGCTGGTCCTCCAGTGGCGGTCCCTGGGTCGATGCCGAACATGCCATGCAGATTCTCACCTGGACCGAGCAATTGGCCCAAGGGCCAGCGCCCTCGGTCGGCAAGCTCGCCCGGCCTCCCACCAGGCGAGACCACTACCGCGACATCGCCGTGCTGGCCTTTCCCACCCCACCGGCGGAACGGCGGGGCATCGCCGAAGCCACACCCGAGATAGCGGTGACCACAGCCGGGCAAGACGCGAAAAGAGTGATCGATGGCGACCGCACCACCCACATCCGCCTCCGCAAGCCCAGCCGCACTCGCCCCCAATCCATCACGTTCACCTTTGCCGAGCCATTCCAGGCCCAGACGCTGACCCTGATCCCGGGCCCCGGGCGCAATGCCCATGGAGGCAAGATCCAGGTATCGGACGACGGCAAGACCTTCCGCACGCTGCGTGCCTTCCGCATTCCCTCCACCGGCATCACCCAATCCCTCCTCGCTACCTGCTTCCCCATCACGACCGCACGCCACTGGCGCATCGCCTTCACCCGGCCGGACAGCAAGAGCGGCGGAGTGGTCATCGCCGAAGTCATGCTCGACAGCAGCAGCCGCATCGACAACTGGCCTGCCAAGGCCGGTTTCCTGCGCGGCGGCGCCAGCATGTCGCCACCTGCCACCCCCGACAGCTGCATCCCCGTTTCCCAGGTCCAGGACATCAGCAAACACCTGACTGCGGACGGCACGCTCAACTGGCCTGTCCCAGCGGGTCGCTGGACCATCCTCCGCATCGGGCACACCCCCACTGGCAAGGAGAACCATCCCGCCCCCGATGAAGGGCGCGGTCTGGAATGCGACAAACTCAGTCGCGAGGCAGCCCAGCAACACTGGGACGGCATGATGGCCAAGGTCATCGACGACATCGGCCCCCGCGCCGGGCGCGTCCTCAACAATGTCCTGGTCGATAGCTATGAGGTCGGTTGCCAGAACTGGACGCCTGGGTTCCGCGAGGAATTCGCCAGACGCCGCAGCTACGACCCCCTGCCCTACCTGCCAGCCATGCTCGGGCGAGTCGTAGGCGACACCGGAACCAGCGAGCGATTCCTCTGGGACGTGCGCAAGACCATCGCCGAGCTGTTCCACGAGAACTACTTCGGCTTCTTCCAGGAGATGGCGCACAAGCACGGTATGGTGCTCTCGGTCGAGGGCTACGGCAACGGCAACTTCGACAATCTAGTCGCCTCCGGGATCGGTGACATCCCCATGAGCGAGTTCTGGGCCGGACGCGGCGGCAGCAACCACGGCAGCCGCATGGCCGCCTCCGCCGCCCATGTCTGGGGCCGCAAATACGTCGGGGCCGAAGCCTTCACGGCCGATTCCGCAGCAGGCGGCTGGCGGCAGCACCCCTACTCCATGAAGGCCCTGGGCGACTTCATCTTCACTGGCGGCGTCAACCGCTTCATCTTCCACCGCTACGCCCATCAACCATGGCTCGACCGCCTCCCCGGGATGACCATGGGGCCGCATGGATTCCACTTCGACTGGACCAACACCTGGTGGCAGCAAGCCCCTGCCTGGACCACCTACCTCGCCCGTTGCCAGCATCTCCTGCAATCCGGGCAATTCGTCGCTGACTTCTGCTACTATGTGGGCGAAGACTCCCCAGGCAACTCCCTGGACGGCAGTGGACTCAAG
>JABGQJ010000343.1 GCA_018648945.1 Victivallales bacterium | reverse complement strand
CTGGTCGATGTCGATCCCGACACCTTCGGCATGGACCCGGACGCCTTGGCCGCCGCCTGCGAGAGCCTGGCCGATGGCCATGCGGGCCAGCTCAAGGCCGTGCTCCCCGTCCACATCTACGGCCATCCCGTCGATCTCTCCGCCATCCAGGGAATCGTCGAGGAACACAATCTCATCCTCATCGAGGACTGCGCCCAGGCCCACGGCGCACGCCTGAAGGGGCAGCGCGTGGGGAGCTTCGGTGCCTTGGGGACTTTCAGCTTCTACCCCACCAAGAACCTCGGTGCCCTCGGTGATGGCGGTGCCATCGCCACCAATGACCCCGAACTGGCGGCCCAGGTCCGCCTGCTCAAGGAGTATGGTTGGCAGGAACGCTACGTCAGCCACGTGGCTGGCATGAATTCCCGCCTCGATCCCATCCAGGCCGCCATGCTCGCCGTCAAGCTCCAACATCTGGACGACGAGAACGCCAAGCGCCGGGAGATCGCGGCCCGCTACACCGCCGCCCTCGCCGACACACCGTTGATTCTGCCGGCCTGCGCGGACAACGTCGAGCCCGTCTACCACCAATACGTCGTTCAGCACGAGCAGCGCGACGAGCTCCAGCAGTTCCTGCGCGCACGCAACATCGGCAGCCTGATCCACTACCCCGTCCCCGTCCACAAGCAGCCCGCCTACGAGGGGCGCGTCGAGCTGCCTGCCGGGCCCCTGACCGTGACCGAGGGCCTCGCCAAGCGCATCCTCAGCCTGCCCATCCACGCACAACTGACCGACGAGCAGTTCGACCGCACGGTCGCCGCTGTCCGCGACTGGGTTGCCACGCTGTAAGCAGGGAGGAACCAACCGGTGAGTTCGCGGCCCGACCTGCTGTCCATTCTCGCCGTCCATCACCCACTTACCGAACGGCCTTCCGTAACGGCGGCTGGAAGGGATTGGCGCGGCGTTCGTTCAGGTAGAACCAAGCGGTGCCAGCGACGGACTCGCAGGTAGCGAGGCCCTTGGTATCCGCCGTCGCGTAGGGCACACCGAGGGTATTGTCGGTGGGATCGGCATCGAGGGCCTCGGCGAAGCGTCGGGTCTGGGCATGATACGTATCGCCCTTCTCGCGATCACCCACCAGGTAGTAGGCTGCGACCATGCCCTCGGTGCCTTCAGGCCAGAGATGGGTGGACTTAGCCCACTCGGTGAAGCCAACCAGTCCATCCACCTGGCGACCGTTGAGCTTGTGGGATTTGCCTTCCACCCGGCACTTCTCTTCGGCCAACGCCAGGCATCCCTTGTACTCAGCCCCCAAGGCCAGGACGCCCCAGGATTGGGCATCCAGGTAGAAGGCATGGTTCAGTTTGTCCGGCAGCCGGGCGCCGCCCCGAAAGCGTTTGCCGTCGTAAAGGGCTCCCGTCAAGAACTGGCGCAAACCCGCCGCAATCGCCAGGTACTCCTTCCTCGCCGAGAGAATCCCCAGGGACCGGAAGGCGGAATAGGCGTCCAGATTGTGCTCCACGGCGAAGATGGTCGTGTCGTCGTGCCGCGACTGCGGGTAGTTCTTGTCCGCCATGACCACCCCGCGCTCGTCGCCGAACGGCTTCAGGCAATGCCGCCGCATCCACTCCAGGTTCTCCAACCCCATGGCGCGGAACTGCCGGTCACCCGTCTTGGCCTCGTAGTAGGCGATGCCCATGGCCACCCAGGCGTTGGCCCCGGTCGTGGTGTACGTGCCCCCGGACGAACCATCCTTCTGGTAGGCAAACCGCCAGAAGCTGCCCCCGCGTTCCCCCTGCTCACGATGCTCGCGTAGAAACGACAGGATGTCCCGCGCACGCTTCGCATCCGCGCCGCCCGACTCCGCGAAGGCGATCACGGCCAACGCCTGCGTGTAGAGCCAGCACGTGGGCCGGTCTGCATAGCTGGCAACCAGCTTGGTGCGCGGGTTGATCTGCTTCCTTAGCCAAGCAAGCGGCGTGCCTTTGTGGATGGGTGCCGCACCGCAAAGGCAGGCTGACATCAGAAATGGGAAAACGGCTCGCATGGCATCGCTCCGGTTGGGGTGGCTACACTGAACACCCTCGCCTCACGCTTTGCCAACCACGGGGTGGAGAGAGCAAAGCCTGTTGCATTCGCTCCGGCCAGTGGATAGCTTGCTCCATCCGCTAACCCCCCGCCGCCATCGGAGTCCCGCCATGTTGCGTCTGCTCTGCCCCGCCCTTGCCATCGCCACCCTCGCCGCCGCCAAACCAACCTACCGCATCGACGAACATGGCACCGTCCGGTTCGGCGACGACTTGGCCGGAATCCGGGCAGTGGTGAGTATGCACGGCCCCGACTGGAGCAATGCCTCGGCGACCAGTCATCCAGCGCGGAAGACAGGACCAAATGAGGTGGCTGGGCGCTTCCCGGCCCCCTCGAATTGCCAGGGCGAACTCATCTACGGCACCAAGGTCCGTGAAGTGGACGGCACCATCGAGCTGGCCTACTCGCTGGAGTTCACCAAGACCACCGCGATCACCGGTGCCTACGTGAGCTTCTACATCAACGCGGACCAGTTCGAGGGCCAGCGCATCGCTCTGCTCCGCAGCAAGACCCAGGGCATCCTGCCCAAAGGCACCGACGGCATCGGCGTCTCCGGACAGGCACCCGGCGTGTTCGTGGGCACGGGCACCGGCCTGACCGTGGCCATGAACGCCACCGGGGCAATCCTGCCACAGAACATGCGCGGACACGGAGGCAAGGAATACGAGCTGCGCTTCATCCTCTTTGGCAACGGGACCGTCCGCCCTGGCCTGAAAGCCCAACGCGTGTTCCGTATTGCCCGCACCACCGAGAAGGAGAGCGAGAAGATGGTCGCCAAACTCAATCCACCCCGACAGCTTCGCGATGGTCAGCCCTTCCTCTTGCACGAGAACGACGGCACCCTCCAGCTCCGCGACGGCCAACGCCGGCGCCTCGCCAGCATCCACCTCGCCGTCCATGGCCCCAACTGGAGCTACGTGTCCCAGGCTGGCGCCGAGGTCACAGTCACAGGCGACGACCGCAGCCGCTCCGTCGGCGGCAGCCTGGAGGTCCCGCAGAATCCGCCTGGCACGGTGATGGATTTCGCGCAGACGACGGTGGAGACCGGCCCGGACAAGGTCGATATCGACTACCGGCTGAGCTTCCCCAAGGACACCAAGGTGAACGGCTACCAGGCCTCGCTCAGCGTCCCCCTCGCCATCTACGCGGGCAAGGGCTTCACGATCACCGCCGAGGGCAAGGAAGATCCCCCCATCATCATCCCCACCAAGCTGGGGGATTCCTTCCTGCACGAGGGTACTGTTCAGGGGTTCGCTCTCGCTGCCGGTGATCCCAACGGCTTTGCTGTGACCACCAAGGAGCCCATGCATCTGCTGGTCCAAGACAACCGGAACTGGGGGGGCGACACCATCGAGTTCCGCTTCTGCTTCGCCCGCATCGACGACGGAGACGGCAACCAGGCCGCTGGCATCCCTGCCGGCCACAGCACCGCCGCCCACTTCGCTCTGACCTTGCCCAAGGACTCCCAGACCATCCTCAACCAAGCCGCCACGCCTTCGCGCACCGACACCGCCGACTGGGTCCCCTTCGTCCTGCCCTGGGACAGCGCCCCGGTCGATGTCTCCTTCCTCAACCACAAGCCAGCGGGCAAGCACGGCTTCGTCCAGGTCCGGGATGGCAAGTTCGTCCTCGACGGCAGCGACGAGGAGATCCGCTTCTGGGGCACGTGCTTCAGCGCCGGGGCCAACTTCCCCAGCCACGAGCAATCCGAGAAGATCGCCCGGCGCCTCGCCGCCTTCGGCATCAACATGGTCCGCACCCACCACGCGGATGCTCCCTGGGCCGAGCGCCACTTCTTCCCCAAACAGGTGGACAATACCCGCGAGTTCGACAAGGAGAATCTCGATCGCTTTGACTACCTCGTGCTTTGCCTCAAGCGCGAGGGCATCTACCTCTACCTTGATCAGTTGGTCCATCGCCGCTTCAAGACCGGAGATGGGGTGGACGCCGTGGACAAGCTCGAACCTGCGGGCAAACCTTACTCCAACTTCGACCCGCGCCTGATCGAGTTGCAGAAGGAGTTCAGCCGCAACATCTGGACCCACGTCAACCCCTACACCAAGCTCGCCTACAAGGACGATCCCGCCATCGCCTTGATGGAGTTCACCAACGAGAACGACCTTTTCACCCAGGCCATCGAGCTGGAGCCCTACCGCAGCCGCCTCGAAGTCATGTACCGCGCCTGGGGTGCCAAGCAGGGCGTCAAGCTCCCAGCAGGCAAGATCGACTTCACCAAGCGGACGGATCCCATGACCCGCTTCCTCATCAAGGTCCAGGCCGACTACTACCGGGAGATGGGCGACTACCTGCGCCAGGAAGTAGGCGTCCACGTCCCCATGACCGGCAGCAATTGGAGCCGCAACGCCGCGTTGCTCCTGGCCTTGGACGACCTGCCCTTCACCGACTCCCACGCCTACCACAACCACCCCAGCCGTGAAGGCGTCTTCGGCAACAACCCCATGGTCGGCGGCTCCGGCACCATCATGGATGGCCTCGGCTTCCAGAGCCGCCCAGGCAAGGCTTTCTTTGTCAGCGAATGGGACCAGCCCTGGCCCAACGAGTGGCGCGCGGAGATGGCCGTCTGGATGGGCGCCGTCGCGGCCTTCCAGGGCTGGAATGGACTCACTGTCTACACCTACCGGCACAGCGTGGGGCTACCGGTCAATTCCATCTCCGGGGCCTTCGAGACCTTCAACGACCCGGCTCGCTTCGGGCTCTTCCCCCACGCTGCCCTCGCCTACCGGCGGCGCGACTTCACCGAGGGCGAGAAGACCACCCTCGTGCAGATCCCCAAACGGCTTGCCGCCTCCGCCAAGAGCCCGTCGCCCTGGTCCGGCAGAGCCTATCGCGGCCTCGCCGAGACCCAGCGATTCCGCACCGCCTTCGGCAGAAGGGGCAAGGGCGTTCGCTTCGGCAAACCAATCGCCGAGGGCAAACAGCGCCAGAGCAGCACGGGCCAGATCCAGCGCGACATCGAGCAACGCATCCTCCTACTCGACTCCCCCCGCACCCAAGCCATCACCGGCTTCCTCGCCAAGGCCGGGGAGCAGAAGACCAGCGGGTTGACCGTGACCAGCACGACCACCTTCGCCACCATCGCCGCCAGCGCGCTGGACGACCGGACCCTCAACCAGTCTGGTCGCATCCTGCTCACTGCCGTCGGCCGGGCGGAGAATACCGACTTCACCTACAACCTGCTCCGCAACCGCAAGCTCTCCAGCGGTTCCGGCCCCATCCTCATCGACCCCGTCCGCGCCACCATCTCCCTCCGCACCACCCGCACCGACCTCCAGATCATCCCCGTCGCCGCCGACGGCACCAAAGGCGATCCCCTCGCCTCCCGCTACGCCGACGGCGCCCTCCAGTTCGAAATCGGCCCCGCCGCCAAGACCATCTACTACCTGGTCCAGGCGCGATAAGGCCGCAACCCCGATCGGGGGTTAATCGGGAGGGCGGCAGGAACCCAGGGCAGCGCCTGACGGCCCAACCCTGGGCTGTGGAACGCTGTCCCGGTGGGGCAGAAGGCGGGGAAATCTACCCCAGACGAGTGGCATGCAGAGCCCCAGCTTGGTGCCCAATGCCTGCGTCGTAAATGCCGTGTCCGCCGCTCCTCAACCCCAACCGGGGGTGCGCCCCAGAGCCCCAGGTTGGCGCCCAGCGCCTACCTGGGGTACGCCATCCCACACCCCCCAACGTCACTCGGGGTTGCGGAATCCCCCGGCTGCCTACCGTCGCCTCAATCCCAGACATATCGCTCCTCATTTCCCCGCCGGCGCCAGGGCCAGGAAATCCACCGCCATGCCATCGCCCAGATTACTCATGCGGACGGTGTGAGCGCCGGCTTTCAGGGGCAGCGCGATCTCCTTGTCGCCTTCTACGAAGCGGCGGATCTTCCACTGGGTGGAGTTCATGCCGAAACCACCGGTGGAGTCAAAGGCGAGCTTCTTGGCAGCCGGGAAGGGGTATTGGCCGTCGATCTTGAGGTCGCGGAGGGTCTTGGGGGAGCCGCTGGCGTAGCGGAGGCGGAGATGGTAGGTGCCGTCCTTGGGCACATTGAAGGTCCATTCAAGCCAGTGGCCGGGGCTCTGGTGCCAGTAGGTAATAAGCTTGCCCCAGGCGGGGCGGTCGTCGCGGATCTGGCAACCCCCATCACCTTCGCCGGAGAAGTCTTCGGCCTGGACCACCACGCAGTCGGGGGTGATCCAATCGGGCGTGCGAAGGGGCGGATAGGTCTTGGTCTTGCGTTCGGCCAGGCTCAGATCGCAGGCGGCGAGATCGGCCAGTAGGCGCGGAGCCATGCGATAGTACATGCTGAAACCCTTGCCGTAGCGGCTGCCACCAGCCCCGTAGGCGAGCGCGTTGGTGATGGGATCCAGCAGCATGGGATCCCGGGTCCAGCGATAGGCACGGGCGATGCCCTCCACCATCAGTGGGGCGGCACCGGGGCGGTGGGCCATCTTGGGGCAGGACGTGTAGCGGAAGCCATGAACCTCTTCGGAGTAGCATTCGCGGACCAGGTAGCGCGCGCCGTCGATGATCGCCTGTTTCACTGCCGGTTCACCGGTGACGTCGTGGTGGTATTTCAGGCCGGACAGCAGGACGGCAACCATGAATCCGGCATTGCCGCGATGACGGGGCGTACAGTGGCAGTGGCCAGGGACCATCATCCGCGACCAGCCACCAATCTGGTGATCCCGTCCGGGCTCGCACTGGTACTTACCCAAGGGATAGGGCTTGCGGTTCTGCGTCTCCAAGACCCGGTCCACGACGATGCGGGACGCGTTCAGGTAGTAGGGATCGCCGGTGGCGGCGTAGGCGGCGGCATTGATCTTGAGATGCCAGCCAGGCACCCGGCAGCTGGTGAAATCGTACCAGCCACTCAGCATCTTCTTGCTGAAGTGGTCGGCCAGAGCCCGCCCCGCCGCGAGGGAGCGGCGGTCCCCGGTCAGGAAGTAGTGGTCGAAATGCCCCTCGGCCCAGGCATGGCTCACCGAGGAACCCGCTCGGGGGATGCCGAGGGTGTTGGGCACGGACTTGGTGTAGTAGCCGCCCACATGGCCCATCTGGTGGACATAGACAAAGCCCACGGACGTGGGTTTGGCGGACCAGAGGATCGTGTCGATATCGCGGTTGTGGCGCTCGGTCTGATCACCGAGCAGGAAGGCGTCTTCATTGCCGCTGCGGATATACTCGGTGAAGAAGGCGTGCTGGGTGTCGTACTCGATATTCCCCCAGTTCGCGCCGCGTTCCCCATACCAATCGCCGAAGTTCATCAGCCCGTAGTCATGCTGGTTCTCACGCTGCTTGGCAAAGGCAACGACATTGGCGTCGATCGCTTCCTCATAGGCCTTGAACCGCTTCATGTCGCGGGGAGCCACATCGTAGAACGCCCGGCTGCCGCAGTACCACTCGGGGGGCGCGGTAGCGAGCAGGGGACGGTGGAACAGCGTGGCCATGTCCTCGCTGCCCGCCGGGGCAAGCAGAATCTCGTGGGTCTTGGCCATGCTCTTGCGGAACTTGTAGACGCCGTTGAGCAGATAGAAGTAGAGGTGATGCCCTTCCTTCTCGAACGGAAACGCATCATATAGACCGGCCTCGAAATCGGGGCAGAGGCCAATTTCGAGCGTACCGTTGGTCAGCTCGACCGACTTCGGGTAGTTCTGCCAGAACTCGCGCACCGCAACCGTCGCCCCGGAACCCAAGACGGTGCCAATGATGCGGGACTTGGCCGGTGCCTTCCCCACCATGACTTCGTTGTCGAAGCGCTGCACCAGCTTTGCGTTCAGCGGCAGGGCCTGTCCGTCAACGACAGGGACCGTCGCCTTGGCGCCCACGCCGGGAACGACAAAGGTCAACTCCTCCAGGTCGGTGAACGTGGCGTCGCCCTTCACGGTGAAGGTGTGGTGGATGCGGACGAAGGGGGTTCCCGCGTA
>JABGQJ010000342.1 GCA_018648945.1 Victivallales bacterium | reverse complement strand
CGAGCCAGGCCCCAGCACATGGTTCATACTCACCCGTGGCGGGTAGCACCCGGTCAGCACCCCCGCCCGTGAAGGCGAGCAAGAGGCATAGGGCGAGTAGTAGTCGGTGAACCGGACCCCCTCCTTCGCCAGGCGATCCAGGTTGGGCGTGGGGTAGTCAGCCCCGTAACAGGCGGCATCCGCATAGCCCTGATCGTCCGTATAGATCAACACCACATTGGGCGGACGCTTTTCCTGCGCCCGCGACGGCAGGGCAGAGGCAAGGGCAACGGCTCCAGCTCGGGCCAGGAACCCACGACGACTGACGGTTCCATTCGGCATGCTCTTCTCCTGGATCAGGTGGATACCGTCACAGCCACATCCGCCGGCAACGCCAAGCCGGCAGTCACTTCCACGGCCTTCAGCAACGCACAGGGCACGGGGCACGCGGGATGCGGCAGCAACTGCTGCGCAGCGGCCAGAATCCGGGGACCGTCCCCGGCAAACGAGATCTCGCCGTAGGGATCGACGCCAGTCAGTCCCTCGGTCAGGGCCTGCACATGGGGGCACATGCTCTCGCCCTTGAATTCGCACATGCCATCGTCGCCGAGAGCGACCTCCAGAGTCGAAGTCAGGCCGCAGATTCCTGGGTTCACCTGTACGCGAGCCATGGTGGCCTCCATTGTCCGAGGTTGTTGTTCGCTGTACAGTAGCCGAGAAACCACGGAGTCGCACCCTTGCCCACCCTCCTTCTCAATATCGGCAACACCAATACGCAGCTGGCCCGTCTCGCAACGGACGGCACGCTCTCGGACGTCATCACTGTGCCCACCGAGAGTTTGGTTGACTGCGCTGGGCTTGCCGAGCTCGCCACTTGCCCGGGACTCGCCGCTTCCGTGGTCCCCCCCGCCCGTACTGCCCTGGCCGCTCGGTTCCCACGCCTGCACTTCCTGGCCCTAAGCGATGTTCCCTTCGTGGACTTCTCTCCGGTCGATCCCAGTACTCTCGGGGCCGACCGCCTGGCCAATCTTGCGGCCGCCACCGAGATCGGAGGCCCCGTCATCATACTCGATTGCGGGACCGCCATCACCACCGAAGCCTTGGACGCAGGCGACAGGTTCCGGGGTGGGGCCATCCTTCCCGGTCGCCGTCTCCTGCGCCAGGCCCTGCACGATCACACCGCCCAGCTTCCCCTCGTCCCGCTCGGCACCCGCGAACCACCCGCCCTCGGCACCAACACCGCCGAGGCCATCCTGGCTGGCACCGACGCTGCCATACTTGGCGCGGTGGGCCGCCTTGTCCGGCGAAGCCAGCAGGCTCTCGCCGCTCCGGATTGCCCGGTCCTCGCCGTCGGTGGCGAAGCCCCCTACTTCGCCAAGCACCTCCCGCAGGTCGAGCTTGGCCCGACGGATTTCACGCTCCGCGGCCTCCGCGCCATCGTTCTGCACGAGTGACGCACCTCGTCCTGAGATCACGATCTGGTCCCAGCCGGGCGAACACTTGATCGGGTCGAACCAACCGCTATTGTCACCATCAGCGGACAACGATGCCGCAGGATGGCAGGCAAAGCGGACCGGCAGGCGTGAGCAGGAGGAATGGCGAGATGGCAAATCATCTGCGCAGGGCATGTGAAGCGAAGCCCCCACCAATGCAGGCCGGGCTCCCTGGCGCCAGGCGTCTGCACCATGCTCTATCCGCTCTCCTCCTGCTCCTGTCCGTTTCCGCCAGACAGGGCTTGGCCGACCCCCTCTACGCCAAACTCGCACCGGATGCCGCGCAGGCATTCTCGTGGTTTGACAGGCTCGGCTTCCCTGACGTCAAGGGCTGCAAGTTCGTGCGCGTCGGTACTCGTGCGCGGTACGATGATGGGAGCGAGTACGAGCAGCCAGAGAGCGAGCGAATCGAGGCGTTCCTTACCGAAACCAAGCCCAATGGCGAGTCCACCGTACTGACCCTTGAGCTGCTGACTCATCACTACAAACAGACTCCTGCAGACGCTCCCGTCCACAGGAGCGTCTTCTTCGAAGGGCTTCCTCTTGAGGAATACGCCAAGGGGAGACTGCGCGAACTGCAGATGCCCGACGACGATGATTGGGGCTCCCGTTTCGGCAGACGCCTGTCGGAGAGAGGCGAGGCATTCGTGCTCGCCTGGGGATGTGCGCGGAACGGGCACATAACAATCGCTCAGAAGTTGTACGAGCACGCAGCGGGCATGCCTGAGCCGGACAGCAATGACCTCACGGCTGAGACAGTGCACGGCGGCTTCCTCAGAGCCCTCGAAGGGGACATCGGGAAAGCTATGATGTGGCAGGCAGTCCTGGCATGTGGCCATCCATCCACCAGCCGGGAGGATCTTCTGAAGGGATTTGAGCGCATCATCAGACACTGCCCCTCAAGCGAGTACATTCCGCGGGCAAAGAAGACAGCGGCTCTGCTGAAGCAAATGATCAAGGAGGACAAGGAGCATGCGGGGAAGAAGCTCAAGTCGTTGGCCGAGATGTCAACAGAGGAACGCGTGGCAGAGCTGATCTTCCAGTTGCGCGAACAGAGTGGCCGTCAGTATATCCATGGCGGGACGTGCGACATCTTCTGGAATCGCCAAGGAAAGACTGACACCCCGGCTCACCAGCTGGTGACCATCGGCCACGCCGCCGTCCCTCAGCTCATCGAGGCCCTTGGGAATCAGCGTCTGACCCGTTCAGTCCACTCTCACAAGAGCTTCTGCTTCACCCACAAGGTCCTGCGGATCGGCGACCGCGCGCGCGCCATCCTCAGTGGAATTGCCGGTCGTTTGTTCTATGAACGCCCCGACACAGCCGGCTACATGACGAAGGACGGTAAGGCGAAGTCCACAAAGGAACAGGTACAGGAATGGTGGGCGGCAATTCAGGAAAAGGGGGAGAAGCAGGTTTTGATCGAGGGGACGGCGGTCGGCGATGACAATGCTGTCAATCAAGCCCGGTTCCTGCTCGAGAAGTACCCGGAAGCCGCGTTTGAGCCCATTGCGCAGGGGATCCTCAATGCCAAAGGCTCCTGGAAACGGACCTGCCTGGTGAATCTGGCAGCCAAGACAGAGGGGGATGCGGCGGTTCCCGTTCTCATTCGGGAGATGGAGAAAGCCCAGTCCCGAAGCACACGCGTGACTGCGGCCATGGGCTTGCACTCCCGTGGCGATGAAACGGGCGTCCAGGGCATGGTCAGGGAATGGGCGATCCGCCAGCCGTCGATCAACCGGTTCCGTGGCGGAATGCGTGACGACGATGACGACGATGGTGAAGATGGTGACTGGTGGGGCGGTGATGGCTTGTTGGACGGTTCCGTCGAACGGCTAATCGCTTTCCTCGCAGTATCCGACAGCCCGGTGGCCATCAAGGCCATGGCAGACGAACTCCAGCAGCAACCCATTGAGGTGAAGACGCGGGTCGTCGAATCAATGGCAGAAGACGGGGGATCCCAGTACGAGCATTTCCTTTGGCCCCGGTCCAAGGGACCATCGAGTCCAGCGGTTCTGCTGGAGATCGAGGCCCTGCTAGTTGCAGCCCTGGCGGACACAGACGAAGCGCCCGCAGCGGTCCGATGGGATGACGGAGTCTACCCAAGCACGCCACGCATCTGCGACGTCGCGGGGCACACCTTGGCCGACCGCTGGCCAGAGAAGTACCGCTTCAATGCCAAGGCATCCATTAAACTGCGGGACAGGCAGAGGACCAACTGCATCAACATATGGCGCAAAGAGAAGAAGCTGCCACTACTGCCGATACCGATGGAGCGTCCGGTTAGGCGCGCGGCCAGAGAAGAGACCGGACCGTTGCTCAACGCCATTCGGGACTCTCAGGGCGGAAAGGAAGCAGAGAGCGCCTTGACGGCACTGGAGAAGCTGGGGCTACCTGCGTTGCCAGCCGTGGTCGAGACACTCGGAGAACTGGATGGGCATCCGCTTCACGATAGGGTCGCATCATTTGCCGCCAGATTGTCCTGCACAGTCGCGGAGGCATCCCTCTCGCCCCATTCCCTCAATCCGAGCAAGAAGCTGAGCGATCTCCTCCAGAGAATCGAGGGCCGCCCCCTTGCCTCTGTGTCCTGTGCCCAGCTTCTCGAAAGCATGGTCAAGGAATGCCCGCGCGGTACCAAGGAGATCCGCCTCTCGGTGTGGAAGGACGAGGATCTCACGGGAATCACGGTCAAGGCGGAGTTCTTGGGGACGCCAACAGGAGAAGGTGGCGTCGCTGCCACCGGCAATCGCCCTGACGACGCGCTCCGGCACTGGGCGAGGAGGGTCACGTTGAGCGGTTCTCCGCGCCATCCCTTCAGGGAGCAGGACGACTGGAACGATGGTCTGGACAAGACGCTCCGCAGGGCCATCGCCAAAGCTCTGGCTGTGGGCCCAACGGAGCACTTCTGCATCCGGGTTCGCCTGCAGAAAGCGGAGTAGATTCACACCGTCGGAGCAGGGCGCGGGGAGGGAGAGGCCGGCTGGAAGCCAGCGCTCCCGGCAATCACCGCTTCAGCAGGCGGACCTCGTAGGGCTTCATGGACAGCTTCTGGTTGGCTTCGCCGTGGAGGGTCGCGCTCTGGGGCAGCGGCGTGGCATTGACCAGGATGACGGCCTCCCGACCAGCGGCTGACCGGAAGGCATTGTGGAAGACAGCGGGCAAGGAGATCTTGCCGTACTCGATGCTGGCCGTATCGAGGCGGGGCGGGTGGATCATCTGACCGTGGAGCAACCAGGGGCGACCTTCCCCGTGAAACAGGCGACTCCATTGCTGCATGATGTCGTGATCACTGGGCAGGGCGACCACCGGTTCCGCTGCCTTCGCAGCCGCCGTGTCGATGGTCATGCCGTCGAGCCAGACCCGCCCTTCCCCATTCACATGCAGCATGATGCGGAGCATGCTGCTGCCCGGGGGCATGGTGAACGGCACGCTGGCCTGCTGCCACTTCCCGTCGGTTGTGATCGGCAACGGCACATGCCAGCCGCCGAGGGACTTGAGGCCAGGGGCAAAGGCCGCAAAATTAAGGTGGTTCCCTGGCTGGAGACCTGCCGTCCGCAACTTCACTTTCAGGCGGTACTCCTTGCCCACCACCAGGCCGGAGCGGCTGACCGGGATGTTCTGGGAAACCTGCACGGTCTCCCCTGCTTTATTCTCCAGCAGCAGACACGAACTCCCAGGCGCGACCGTGTCCGGCCGACACGACCCCTTCCACACCTTGCCTTGCCAGCCAGACACCTTGGACCAGTGTCGAGGGACATCCCCGTCCCAGTCCTCGAACTCCCCATTCAGCAGCAGCGAGTCGTAGCACACGCGCTGGGAAGGGACGAGATGGGGGATCTGCCCGGTGACGAGGCAGTAGGCCTGACCCACCGCATCGTTGGCTCGCGGATTGCTCTGGAAGACGGGCAGGAAGTCGTGGTAGACGTAGCCGTAGATGGACGCGGGCCGGTGCCCAGGCACGCGACCATGGCGGGTGGCAATCTGGAAGTCACGGTAGTCCTGGATACCCACAAGGTGGTTGAACCACTCCTGCGGTTCCTCGATCCCGAGCACGAACTCGGGCGTGCGGGATTTCCCCAACGCCAGCAACCCGCGCAGTTGTTTCTCCATGGCCCGGGTCTTCCAGAGTCCCCCGCCGGGAGCATGCCCGTGCTGATCGGAGAAGCAATCGGGGAAGGCCCCGCGCACCACTTGGTCCACCTGCACCATGTCCGCGCCGGTGTCGAGACACCCACGAAAAATGCCCTCAAACCACTGCTGCGTCCAGGGATCGCCGGGACACATGGAGGCGTTGCGCCCGCCTCGCAACCAACTCCGCTTGCCAACGCGCGGCTTGCCCTTGGCGTCGAGCGAGACATGCGGCGCGCCTTCCTTGGCAAAGCGCTCGCGGTCGTCCCAGGCAAAGGAGCCATCCTTCTGCTCTTCGTAGCTGACCGTCCAGTGATACCCCGAGGGCCAGAGGAACACATGCCCCTGGCGCTTGCGAATCGCCTTGACCAGTTTCGTGAAGGCCTCGGCGGAGGGATAGGGGGGGAAGTAGTCGGGCGCAACCCACGAGCCGTGGTGTTCCCAGCCCCAGAAGGTGACGACCAGGGGCACACCCGCGAAGTGGGGATCCCAATAGCGCTCCAGCCAACGCTCGACGAGTTCCGGTTCGGCCAACCAGTTGCGACTGAAGCGGACATGGGTGGGGCCGGTCTTCATCCAGTCGGCCACGTCCGGGCGGTCCTGGAAACGCTTCGTGCACCAGTGCTGGGTCAGCGCCCAGGCCCGGTAAATATCCGCCGCGTCCCGCCAATCGGTGGGTCGATCCGGACGGGCGGCGGCAAAGGGTCGCACCAACGTGTCGTAGGGCGTCGCGACCTGTCCCGTGCCCGTCACGGCCTGGCGCCAGGCAAGCAGCAGCCCGCCCTTGGTGCGCGAACCGTAGAGCTGTTTCTCGTACCCCTCCCCATCGCAAGCCATGGTCATGATGCCACCGGCGGCATCGTAGACGCAACCGAACTGAGCCGAGAGCACGCCGCCCACGGACCGGCCGTTCTTCCAGCGGTGCGGCTGCGGTGCCACCCCGCCCTTGGGATGCCCGATCACCACCGCATCGTCCTCGCCGGACTCGCCCAGCGGCGCAGCCACCTGGACCAGCGGACCCTCAAAGCGCTGCAACCGCAAGGTCGATGGCACATCGGCGGCGAACCGCCAGCGCAACGCCTCATCCCGGGGGCCTAAGCGGACCGTGGCAGAGAGTTGCAGGCCAGTGAGGTCGATACCGCTCTTCTCGGGGAAGTCGCTGGCCTTCACTTCCAGGACCACCTCGTCCCCATCCTGTCGAGCCGTGCAGTGGAGCGTCCGCGCCTCGTGGCTGCCGAGCCCGATTTCCCGAACTCCTCCCCCCTTCGGCCCCCACAGTCTGGCCCCGAACCACTGCCCCACAGGAACCAGGAGATTGCGCCCTCCCCTGGCCGCGCGCAACGCCACCAGCCCGCCATGCTTCTGCGGTACGAACTCCGCAACAAGCTGATCGGAGGAGAAAGTGATGCGGTCCGCAGCCCGCGTGATCTGCACCGGCGCGGAATGCAGAGGCAGAGCGCAAGAGATCACCAGGAACAGGGAAAAGGAGCGGCCGTTGAGAGTAGGCATGGCAGAATTCTCCTTCTGACCAAGCAGGTAGTGCAGCGACTCCTGAAGATATGGCCCCACCTACACAATGCCAGAGGCAGACCCGGCAGACCCGGCACTCCGCCGGGCAAGCGCCCCCCCCGTCCGATGCAGCCAATGCGGGTTGCAGAGGCGAGTGCAGGACGTTACATTTTGCACCTCCTATACCACGCCGCGCGTGGGTGCGGGCTATCGGGCCCGAGGTGATGATCCCGGAACGGACTCCCTGCGAGTTCCTTCCCGACTGTTTTCTCTTAGTGTTCGCAAGTAGCGAAGAAACCTAGCAACCAAGGAGTTCTCTCATGGCCACGAAGATTGGTATCAATGGCTTCGGCCGCATCGGTCGCAACGTCTTCCGCGTCCTGGCTACCACCGACACGGACATCGAAGTTGTCGCCATCAACGACCTGATCCCCCCCGCCACCCTGGCACACCTGCTGAAGTACGACTCGGTCATGGGCAGGTTCCCCGGCAAGGTCGAAGCTACCGACAACGCCATCATCGTCGACGGCAAGACCATCGTCGTCTCCGCCGAGAAAGATCCCGCGGACATCGACTGGGCCGGCGCTGACGTCGAGATCGTTCTGGAATCCACCGGCTTCTTCCGTGACCGCGAAGGCATCGAGAAGCACCTGGCCGGCGGCGCCAAGAAGGTTCTCCTTTCCGTTCCTTCCAAGGCCCCGGAAGACGTGGATGCCACCATCGTCTTTGGTGTGAACCACGCCACGCTGACCGGCGACGAGAAGATCGTCTCCAACGCCAGCTGCACCACCAATTGTCTCGGCCCGGTGGCCAAGGTCCTCCAAGAGGCCTTCGGCATCAAGAGCGGTCTGATGACCACGATTCACAGCTATACCGGCGACCAGAAAATCCTCGACGCCCCCCACAAGGAT
>JABGQJ010000341.1 GCA_018648945.1 Victivallales bacterium | reverse complement strand
GATTTCGGCGCCGCGTGATTGTGCTGGTCGTCCTCGCCGTGGCGGGCTATTTCGGCTACCGCTACGTGAAGCAGAACCCAAACGCGGTGGACGACATCAAGAGGAAGGCAGAAGAGGCAAGGAAAGCGGTGCAGCAGAAGGCCAAACAGCTGAACCAGTAGGCGCTTGCCTACTCGACGTTCAGGACCTGCTCCCGAATGCGCCCCAGTTCCACCTTGAAGTCGATGACCTGCGTCGAGATCTCGGAGTCGATCGTCTTCGCCCCCAGCGTGCCGATCTCGCGGCTCATCTCCTGGGCGATGAAATCCAGCTTCCGCCCCACTGCCCCCGCCTGCTCAAGCAGCACGGTGAACTGCTCGAAGTGGCTGCGCAGGCGGACAAGCTCCTCCGTGACATCGGAACGGTCCACGTGGAACGCGACTTCGCGCGCCAGACGCTCATCGTCCGTCGCCAGCTCCAGCCCGAGCTTCGCAATGCGTTCCCGCAGGCGGTCGTGATGCTGGGTCTGGGCGAGATCGGCCCTGGCGGCCACCTCGGCCGCCAGTCCCTGCAGCTTCGCGCAACGCCCCTTCAGGTCTGCCGCCAAGGCGGCGCCCTCCGCTTCGCGCATCACATCCAGCTCGTCAACCGCCTTCGTGATGGCCTCCTGGGCCAGCTCCCGAAGCAGGTCGTCCGGCAGTTCGTTCTGGTGCTGGACCACGCCTGGAACGGCAACCAGTTCCCCCACCCGGATGTCGATCGCCAGATGCTCGCGACGGGCGAATTCCCGCAGCTCAGCCAGCACGTGGCTGGCCACCTCCAGGTCCAGCACGACGGAACGCCCCCGCCATTCGGGGCCAAGCTCATAGGATAGCCCCACATTCAGGCTTCCCCGCTCCACGCGTTCCTTCAGTTGCTTGCGCACGAAGGGTTCCAGACCACCCAGTTCCCGGGGGATCGAGAAGCGGATCTCCGCTTGCTTCTTGCTGTTCACGGCCGCAATCTGCACCGCCACGCGAGTTCCCTCGCGCTCGGCCATGCCGCGGCCATAGCCGGTCATGCTATGCATGTCTTGAGTCCTTGTCTTGACTGCCCTTCGATTCACCTGGGCGCCGGTACCAAAGGTCGCACGCTTCCCGCCGCCGCAGCCGCCAAGGGAAGAGAAGGAAGCTCAGCATTCGCCAGACCACCTGCCGGGGGGTGAACCAGACCAGTTTGCGCATCGAGGTATCCACCTTCTCCGGCAGAACGCGGAAGCGCAACCCCCGGCGTTTCCCCCAGCGCCTGAGCGCGCGGGAGAACCACAGCTCCTCGGAAGCATACACACTAGTCGGGAAACCGCCAGTGGCTTCCCAGCCCTCCCGCAGGCAGAAGACGAAGCATCCCGCCGCCAGGCCAAAGACCGGCGCAAGCCGGTTCCACATAGCCAGGGAGCGAGCCGCCGTCTTGCCGACACGGTCCGACGTCGCGATGGTGGCCCCGCCGCCACAGGTCTTGCCCTCGGCCAGGGCGCGCAGGGCGGCACCGAGCAGTTCGGGGGAAACCACGGTGTCGGCATCCACGAATATCAAGAAGTCGCCCAACGCCGCCGCCGCGCCACAGTTCCTGGCTCGCGAAATCTGGTTGATTGGCTCGAACACGACGCGCGCGCCATGCGCCGCCGCCACGGCTGCGGTGGCATCGGTCGAGTTGTTGTCCGTCACCACGATCTCGCCCGCAAGATCCGTCGTCGCCATCGCTGCGGCCAGCGCGGCCAGCGTGCGCGGTAGAAGCTCTTCCTCGTTGTACGCGGGAATGATGATCGAGTAGTCCACCGCAGCACCCCGGCTAGAACAGTGAAGGCTGACGCGGGTCGATGCCATCGTTCCCCCCCGGCAGGCCGAAACGTTGCGCGGCCTTGGCGGTAGCCACCCTTCCCTGCGGCGTCCGCATCAGATAGCCCTCCTGAATCAGATAGGGCTCATAGACGTCCTCGATGGTCTCCACCTCCTCGCCAACCGCAACCGCCAGACTCTTCAGGCCCACCGGGCGGCCGTCGAACTTGAGGAGAATCGCTTCCAGAATCCGGTTGTCCATCTCGTCCAGGCCGTCGTCGTCGATATCCAGCATGCGCAGCGCCGCGTCCGCAGTGGCGGAATCCGTCCGGTTCTCGCCACGCACTTGGGCATAGTCCCGCACCCAGCGCAGGAGGTTGTTGGCAATGCGCGGGGTGCCCCGACTGCGCCGGGCGATTTGGTGCAGGCCCCCGTCATCGGCCTCGGTCTTGAGAATCCCAGCAGACCGACGCAGGATGGTGCTCAACTCCTCGGCCGAGTAGTAGTCCATGCGGCAAGCCAAGGTGAACCGCGAGCGCAGGGGCCCCGAGAGCTTGCCCTGGCGCGTGGTGGCGCCGATCAGGGAGAAACGGGGCAAGTCGAGCCGGATGGATCGCGCCCCGGCCCCTTGGTCGAGCATGATGTCGATGACGAAGTCCTCCATGGCACTGTACAGGTACTCCTCGATGGTCATCGGCAGACGGTGGATCTCGTCGATGAACAACACATCCCCGTCGTCCAGGCTGGTCAGCAACCCCGCCAGATCGCCGGGTTTCTCGATGACCGGACCACTGGTGGCCTTGATCGAGGCCCCCCTGGCATTGGCCACGATGTGGGCCAGGGTGGTCTTGCCCAATCCCGGCGGACCACTGAGCAGAAGGTGTCCGAGAGGCTCGGAACGCTCCTTGGCGGCAGAGATGACGATCTGCAGGCGCTCCTTCACCCGCTCCTGCCCAGGAAAGTCGGCAAAGCACTGCGGGCGGAGGGTCTCGTCCCGCGCATCTTCCTTGGCATTCAGTTCGGAGGAGATGAAGCGTTCGTCAGACATGATGCTCCCATCGCTAAGG
The DNA here is from genome assembly GCA_018648945.1 of Victivallales bacterium. Next base: position 5,188 of record JABGQJ010000341.1, on the reverse strand, counting down.
TCAGGAATTGAGCTGGGCCAGGGCCTTGCGGATCAGGTTCTCGGCGGTAGCCTGCTTGTCCCCCGCGTCGGCACACAGCGCCTGCACGACCTTGCGGGCGGCATCGACTTTGAACCCCAGCGTCTCAAGCGCACTGACCGCGTCCTGGGCCTCGTCCGAGAGCGAAGCGGACGGGGCAGCGCCTCCGAAGGCGGCGGCGGGGGCGACCTCCTTGACCTTCTCGCGCAGTTCCACCACCAGCCGTTCGGCCGAACGCTTGCCGATCCCGTTGATCTTGGACAAGCCCTTCACATCCTCCGCCACCAAGGTCTGGCAGAACCGGTCCACGCTCATGCAACTGAGAATATTCAGGGCCAGGCGGGGCCCGACGCCGGAGACGGTGATCAACAGCTGGAAGAGCGCGCGCTCCTCCTTCGTGAAGAACCCGAACAGCTGCATCAGATCCTCGCGCACCTGGAGATAGGTCAGCAGCCGCACGGGTTCCCCCTGGCGTGGCAACCGGTCATAGGTGCTCATCGGCACGGAGACCTGGTAGCCGACGCCATGCACATCCACGACCACCTCGGTCAGATCGCATTCTGCCAATGTACCTTGCAGATGGGAAATCAACGGCCACTCCTAATTGGGTCGTTCGGGCACTGCCGCCTCAGCGGGATCTCGGTTCGCGCTTCAACACTTTCTCGACTGCGGCAAGTTCGGCCCGCAACCGTTGCACGGCCGGCTCGGCATCCACCAGTCGGCCCAACTCAAGCTGGGACTTCTCGACCTGTTCCCGGAGCCTCGCCGCAATGGGGTCATCCCGGATGATGCGGGCCCGCTCGCGCAGTAGTTCCAGTCTCCGCCCCTTTCCCTGCTGCACCAGCCTCCGCACTGCCGGCTTGTCATCCACCAGCCGGCCCAACTTGGCCTGAAGCGCCTCGATGCGTCCTCTGAGCGACGCTGCATCCGGGTCGTCCCGGATGATGCGCGCCCGCTCGCGCAACAGTTCCAGCTTCAGCTCCTGTCGGCGACGCTCCATCTGCACATTCCGACGGTCGGTCTGTGCTGCCGCCACCGTCAACAGGGCAAGCAGAGCGGCGGGCAGACCCGCCCTTCGCAGAATCGCCATCGCCATGTTTCCCCCGGAAGTTCGGCGGCACATCGGCGGGAGAAGGGTGCGCCCCGGCTCGCAACCCCACCAGGTCGGTGCCAGGGCGCACATCAATGCATCAGTGCTCGCGTTTGGTTCAGTAGGTTCGTTGCAGGGCAATAACAACGCCCTGTATGCCCACTTTGTCAAGCGGGTAGAAGAGGGAACGGTAGGCGGGGTTGGCGGCCCGCAACTCGACCATCCGACCATCCATGTACAGCGTCTTCACGGTAGTCTCGTTGTCCACCATCGCCACAACCACATCCCCGATGGCGGCTTGGTTCGTCTGCTTGGCGACCACGATGTCACCATCGAGAATCCCCGCATCCCGCATGCTCTCGCCAGTTACGCGCAGACCGAAGAGGCGGTGCCCCCCCGTGCCGGCAGGCAGTCGTGAGGGGTCCAGCATGACTTCCCCCTCCAGCTGTTGCTCCGCCATCAGAGGAACACCCGCGCTGACCCGGCCCAACAATGGCACCCGCAGAACCAGTTCGTCGCGGTTCGGGGTAGGGGAATGCACCAGGGCAAGGCTACGAGCCTTCGAACTGCGGGTCACGTAGCCCTTCCTCTGGAGAGCCCGCAAGTGGGCCAGGGACGTGGCGGACTTGATGCCGAAATGCTCTGCCAGTTCGTAGACCGTGGGGGCCATGCCCTCCGTGCGCATGAAATACGCAGTGTAGTCCAACATCGCCTGCTGCTTGTCAGTGAGTCCTTTCATGGTCTCGCTATGCTCCTTTTGCATATACTAAATAATAGCATTCTTTTCAACGCCCTGCCAGCCGTGAGCCGCGATTTGGCAGTCTTTTTCCGGGTTTCTCGTGCGTTTCTCGTTCTTGCGATTTCTCGTTTTTGCGAACGGCCCGTGAGGACCGTTCGCCGCAAACATGCGGGATCACATGCCCAACTGCTCGATGATCTTGACCAGCGGCAGGAACAGAGCAAGAACGATGCCGCCAATCATCACCGCCAGGAAGCAGATCATCAGTGGCTCAATGAGGCTGATCATGGCCTCTAAGGCCATCTCGACCTCCTCCTGGTACGCATGGGCAATCCGCTTGAGCATCTTCGGCAGGGCTCCCGTCTTCTCCCCGACATCGACCATGCGCACCACCATCTTTGGGAAGATCTTGCACTTGTCCAGTGGCTTGGCGACCTTGTCGCCTTCGGACACACAGGCATGGATTTCGTGGATCGTCCGAGTCAACAGCTCGTTGGTGGAGGTCTCGGCGAGGATGTGCAGGGCATCCAGAATCGGCACGCCCGCATCCAGCAATGTGCCCAACGTGGAGCAGAAGCGGGCCACCTCGATCTTCCGCACCAGCGAGCGCAGGGGAGGAAAGGTGACGATGGACCAATCAAAGAGGTACTTGCCGGTGCGCGTGCGGACAAACACCTTCAGCATGATGCCGCAGGCGAAGACACCACCGAAGAGCAGATGGGCTCTGTGGACCAACAGCCCGCTGATGCTGATAACGAGCAGGGTCAGGCCGGGCAACGGCACGTCTTCTAGAAGCTCGTCGAACATCTCCGCAAACTGAGGGACAACCCCCATCATCAGACCCAACGTAATGCAGACCGCAATCACCAGCACCACAACTGGATACGTCATTCCCGATATGATCTTCTTGCGCATCCTCTGGCTCTTCTCCATATACTCGGCCAGACGAGCCAGGACCTCCTCCAAGGCACCCGCCGCCTCCCCTGCGCGCACCAACCCCACATAGAGCTGGCTAAACGAACGGGGGTGCATGGACAGGGCCTCGGAGAACGGCATGCCACTCTCCACGTAGCGCACGAGCTCCCGCAGCACTTCCTTCATGGCCTTCTGCGCGGGACTGCGGCCGCACTGCTCCTGCAACGTGCGCAACGAAAGCAGCAGAGGCAGCCCCGCATCGAGCATGGTGGACAGTTGGCGGGTGATGGTGCACAGGTACTTCTTCTTGATCACGGCCCCGAGACCAAGCATCTGCCCAATGCTGCGGGCCTTGCTGGGCGCGTGCGACTGCGCCATCTCCTCCCGCGTCCGCCCCTTCTTCGCGGCCAGTGATTTGGCCGCTGCCTTCGCGCGGGGGCGCTTCTTCTTCGACCACACCTCGATGGGGAACAGCCCCTGGGCCGTCAGTTTGGTGACTGCGGCCACATCATCAACCGCCATCACCGTGCCGCGCAATTCCCGACCGCTGTCATCCATCGCCAAGTATTCGAATTTTTCTTTCGCACGCTGCTGAGACGCACTCGGTTGCGGGGGGGGCGTCGGGCGAGGCTGAGTCGCGATTGCCATAGAACAGCTCCATGGTTGAAAAACGCACTGTCAAACAATAGTGGGTTTTTACTAGCAATCCGTGTGCCACCTTCTGCGAACGATGCCCGACCAACTGGAATCCAGCGGCAGAAGGGGTACCATAAAATAGCTCTATCCTCCTCTTCTCCATGATTTTCCAAGGCTCCACAAGGACGCATTCCCATGCTCTCTTTCCCGTCGCCGCCCCGCGCCCAAGAAGTTGGCAGGCTCCATGCTACAGGCTGTGCGGATCATCACCATTCCCGCGAGACTGCGAAAGCAACACTCAGGATTGACACGACGATGACGAACTTGGCTCTCAGCCCTACGAAGCAGACCTGCCGACACCGCGGCTTCAGCATGATCGAGGTCGTCCTCGGGCTCGGCCTCCTCGCCTTTGGCATGATCAGCCTTGCCGCCCTCTTCCCTGCCGGCCTGCGAGCCAATCAGGTCGCGCTCGGCGAGACCTACGCCGCTCAGCACGCCGATCAGTTCCTGCACTTGCTCAAGGCCCACATGGTGGTGCCGCCGAGCGACGACCAGGACAACTGGGAGACGTATGCGGCTGCGCTCCCCGACAACAAGCCAACCGGCGACGACCCCGCGGCCGGAGCCTGGGAACCTTGGTTCAAGCAGGACGTGGCCTCCTACACCATCGCGGGAGCCGGCAATCAGTTCTTCCGCGTCGTGCAGGTCGGGGCCGACAAAACGGACGTCCAATTCTCGGGCAGTTGCAGAGTATGGCGCTCCCCGATCGTCATCTCCCACTACGACAGCGGCACCTGGCGCGACATCACGTTCTCGACGGACGAGGCAATCGCGCTCAATGTCGAGATCAGTTGGCCCACGGAGAAGCCCTACGCCAGCCGCCACAAATCGCTCTACCAGATCGAAGTCTACCGGCCGGAGCTCTAGTCCCCATGTCCGCCCCTCGCCACAACTCAAGCGCAGCCCGCAGACGCCCGCTGCGGCACCGCTTCACCCTCGTCGAGCTGCTCGCCACCGTGGCCATCGTCGCCGTACTGGGCGCCACTCTCATTCGCTTCTACAGCAACATGCAGCGCTCCTACAACGGGTCGCTCCGGCTCGCGGCCCTCGGGGCGGATGCCCGCGCCGTGTTCTCACTGATCACTCGCGACCTGCGCCTGACGGCAGCCCGCGAAGACGACCTTCCCGACCTCGACATCAAGATCCACCAGCCCGGCGACGACCAACTCTGGTTCGTCTCCGCCAACGAGTCCGGCGCCGGCGGCGGCACCTCGTTGCTCGAGGTCGGCTACCGCCTGAACGAGACGACGCTGGAGCGGGCCGAGGTGGATGACCGCAGCGAGGACTGGAACCCCTATGGCGACCGCGACGATGCGGGCAACCAGACCGGCTACCAGCCAGTCATCGACCGGGTTCTCGACTTCCGCATCACCTGCTATGACCAGCGCTTGGCCATCCGCACGCCCAACCAAGCCAGCCAGTGCCCGGCCCTGGTCGGCATTGAGGTTACCATTCTGGATCCCAAGTCCTTCGAGCGGTGGAAGGTCCTTGGGGGAGACCGGCAAGATGACTTCGCCGACCAGCACAGCCGGACCTTCCGCAAGACAGTCCAGATACCTGCCGCCCAGTTCGCAGACGAATGAAGCGCACAGCGGGAACCCCGTTCACCACCATGCACTGCCCAACGAGCCACCTCCCAAAGGAGCCAACCATGCAACGGCCACCTGCCAACCCGCCGCCGCTCCCTGCATCCCCCCAGACCCAGTCGGGCATGACGTTGATCTTTACCC
>JABGQJ010000340.1 GCA_018648945.1 Victivallales bacterium | reverse complement strand
CCTGTCCGGACATCCGCAGCGCCCAGGGGAAGCTGCGCGAACTCAAAAGGCAAGGGAAGCTCACCGGTCCGGTCGAGGTGCAGCTATCCGAAGGCATGCATGCCCTCGCCGAGCCCCTGCGCTTCACACCGGAGGATTCTGGCACGAAGGAAGCGCCGATCACCTACCGGGCAGCGACGCCAGGGGCAACGACGATCAGCGGCGGCAAGCGGATCACGGGGTGGCGAACCGAGGGCAACGAAATCTGGCAGGCGGACGTGCCAGAGGCGCGCCAGGGCGAGCTCTACTTCCGACAGCTGTTCGTGAACGGACGACGGGCCGTGCGCGCCCGGACGCCGAATCGTAGGTTTCTGCACACGACGGGGCTGATCAAGCGTCCCGAACACACGCGTCGCCAAGCGGATGGCTTCTACTATGCGGGCGATGAGATCACGGCCGAGGTCGCCGCCGATCCGGATGCCATGCTCGTCGTCTACCAGAGCTGGCTGTCGCGCCAGTACCGGATCAAGGAGTTCCGGCCGAACACCAAGGCGGTCCTGCTGGAGCCGCAGATGGATGTCATGCGCGTGCGTTCGCGCTACTTCGTGGAGAACTCTCGCTCGTGTCTCGATGCACCCGGCGAATGGTATCTGGACCGCAAGGCAGGCATCCTCCGCTACCTGCCGCTGCCCGGCGAGGATATGGCCAAGGCCGAGGTCATCGCCCCCACCATCCCCTCCCTGCTCCAATTCCGGGGCGATCCCGAGAACGGCGCATACGTGGAACATCTCCGCTTCCAGGGCATTCGTTTCGCCCATGCAGACTGGACCCCGCAGGGCCGGTCCATCAGCGGCGGACAAGCCCGTTGCCCCATGGGGTTCGAGGGCCCCGATGTGGTCCTGGAGTCCGGGGCCATCTCCGCCATCGGCCTGCGCCACACGTCCCTCACGGACTGCGAAATCACCCAGGTCGGGGCCCATGCGGTCACGCTCCTCCAGGGCTGTAGCGACAATGTGATCCGGCAGTGCCACCTGCACGATCTGGGCGGCGGCGGAGTCTATCTCTACTGGGCCATTCCCCAGGAAGGAAAACGCCCGAGTTGGCGGCCACGCGGCCCCTTCGATCACATTGTCCGCAACACCATCGACAACTGTTACATCCATGACCTGACCAAGGTCTTCAACGGTTCGGTCGGCATTCTTGCCGGTTCCTGCGCCGCCCACAACCGCATTACCCACAACGAGATAAGCCATGGCGACTACACCGGCATCTCCGTAGGCTGGGGGTGGGGTGCCAACAAGAAGTCCGGCTACTACCACGACGGCAACGTGGTGGAGTACAACCACGTCCATCACGTGATGAACCACCTGCTCGACGATGGCGGCGGCATCTATCTGCTCGGCTGGCAGAAGGGCGCCCGTATCTGCTACAACTACATCCACGATGTGCACCACGATCCCCTCGGCCACGGGGCCAAGGGCATCTACCCCGACCAGGGCACGTCCGGCGTGCTCTTTGAGGGCAATGTCGTCCACGATGTCGCGCAGGGCTTCGGCGGCAACGGCGGGCACGAATCCATCGTGCGGAACAACATCTTCGCCTTCAGCCAGAAGAGCGGGGTCATCGGCGGCAGCAAATGGTGGGGCGAACAGGTGCGCTACAACCCCAACCCCATCATCTTCGAGAACAACATCGTGTACAGCCCGGACGCTGCCAGCATGGCCATGCGCACTGGCTATACGCCCGAGGCGCAGGTGTCGAGGAAGAACGTCTACTGGGCCGGCCCCGATGGCGCGGAGGGTGCGCTCTTCTCGGGGGCCAAGCAGAAGTTCGTGACCTTCGCCGACTGGCAGGCAAAGGGGAACGATGCGGGTTCCACCATGGCCGATCCCCAGTTCGTGGACGCTGCGGCGCGCGACCTCCGCCTGCGACCGGACTCTCCCGCCATCAAACTTGGCTTCCAGCAGACCGATCTGAGCAAGGTCGGGCTCTATGGCGCACGCAGTTGGACGTCTCTGCCGAAGAAGGCCAAACACGCGCCCATCGCCCCCCAGCCGGGCCCGGGCAGCTTCCTCTGGACCTACGAAAACGAGGTGGCCGGGGCCGCCCCCGTCCATTCCGGCCAGCTCGCGCCGGGACCGGACGAGTGTCAACACCGCATCGAGGTCATCGACACCGATGCCGCCAGCGGCACGCGCAGTCTGAAGCTCGTGGAGGGAAAGAACTCCGAACGCAGCTTCTTCCCCTTCCTGCATTACCCGATCGGCATCGAGTCCGGGCGCCTGCGCGCGTCCTTCCGCCTGAAGCTACCCTCCGCTACCCCCTCCGCCTTCTACTTTTCCTTCCGGGACTACCACAACACCGGCTCCGGCTACTTCCAGACCGGCCCCCATATCGAGGTCAACGCCAAAGGCATGCTGACCACCCCAAAAATGCCCGAACTCCAGATTGCGCTCCCTCACGATACGTGGGTGTCGATAGAGATGACCTTCACGGTGGGGAACGGCGCCGCCAAGACCTTTGACCTCACGACGACCATTCCAGGTCAAGCTCCGAAGACCGTCCGCCGCTTGCCCTACAAGCACACGCCTTTCGCTCAGGTCGGGGACCTCTATATCGTCAGTACCGGTCCGGACGGCGGGGCCTTCCTGCTCGATGATGTGCAGGTGTCCGTCGAGACCGCGAGGCCGTAGGGGCGGAAACGCCTCCGCCCACCCCTGGGCTGATGGCCAGGGGAGGGTATGTCGCCCACCTGCGGGGGCTCGGAAATCCCCACCAACCCAGTCCACGGGTTTGCACCCGTGGCTACTGCATTCCGCCCTCCTGCGGGGGCTCCGGGAACGACTGACGTTCGCTGCGCTCACTGCTGCACCTGCGTGCAGCCTCTGCCGTCCGAGGCGGCGGTGGCGTTCGCTGCGCTCACTGCTGCACGTATGTGCAGCCTTTGCTCGCCAAGGCTCGCGGTCGAACCCCGGATGGGGAGAAACCACCCATGCCACCAAAAAGGAACGAGCCGCCCGAACTCGAGAGTTCGGACGGCTCGTCAATACTGGCGGAGAGGGGGGGATTCGAACCCCCGGTACACTTGCATGTACGCAGGTTTAGCAAACCTGTGCTTTCGACCACTCAGCCACCTCTCCGGGTGTGGGTCGCCAGATCGCCAAATTGTCAGTCTCACATGAGGCGAGATACCCCGCTGTGAGGTCATTAATCTACTCTATGGCCACCGTCTGTCAACGTGAGTTGAAGGCAAATCGTGGACGTCATGGACAGGATGGACGTTCATGGACGATGGACAGCATGGACGGTCGCGGAATCGTTGCCGTCGCTATTGTCCATGCAGTCCATGAAGTCCATGTCGTCCTTTGTCCCCGTGCTTCCTAGACGCCCAGGCGGTTCCAGCGCGCGAGCTCGCCGAGAGTGCGGTTGGACTTGGGGGTGTAGCCCTTGAGCGGCAGGATGCGCTCGTGGACCGCATCCACCAGCCAGTAGGGTTGCGCGAAGTACTTCTCCTCGAGCTCCGCTGCAGGACTGACCCAGTTGCGGGCACCGACCACGACGGGCGGGGCATCCAGGTAGTCGAAGCAGAACTGGGTGAGGTTGGCGGCGATGTTGTGCATCACATTGCCGCGCTCCACCGCCTCGCTGGCGAGCAGGACCTTGCCGGTCTTCTTGACCGACTCGATCAGCTTGTCGTAGTCCAGCGGGTTCACGGAGCGCAGGTCGATGACCTCGGCATCCACGCCGTATTCGGCAAGCGTGTCGGCGGCCTCGATGGCCTTGTAGAGCGTTGGCCCGAGGGTGATGATGGTCAGATCCTTGCCCTGCCGCTTGACGTCGGGCTGGCCGATCTCGATCTCGTAGTAGTCCTCTGGGACGCCGCCCTCGTGGAACAGTTCGCCTTCGCCGTAGAGGGTCTGGCTTTCCAGGAAGACAACCGGATCGGTGCCGGCGAGGGCGCTGTTCAGCAGCCCCTTGGCATCGTAGGGCGTGACCGGGTAGACCACCTTGAGGCCGGGGATGTGGTTGAGGATGGCCGACCATTCCTGGGAGTGCTGCGCGCCGTACTTGAAGCCGACGGAGATGCGCAGGACGACGGGCATCTTGAGAATGCCGCCGGACATGGCCTGCCACTTGGAGAGCTGGTTGAAGACCTCGTCACCAGCCCGACCGAGGAAGTCGCAGTACATCAGTTCGGCCACCGCGCGACCGCCGCTGAGGGCGTAGCCAACCGCCGCGCCGACGATGGCGGCCTCGGAGATCGGGCTGTTGAAGAGGCGATGGTAGGGGAGCAGTTCCGTGAACCCACGGTAGCAGGCGAAGGCGCCACCCCAGTCGCGATTCTCCTCGCCAAAGGCGGTGAGAGTCGGGTCGATGGCGTAGCGATGGAGCATGGCCTCGAACACGGCGTCGCGGAAGTTGTACTGCTTCATGGCCGGGAACGGCTTGCCGTTCTTCGGGTTGATGGCGAAGCGTTCCTTCTTGGCAATGCGCTTGACCTGCTCGTTGTCCTCGATGGGCTCCAGGAACTCGGGCTCGCGGTCGTCGAAGGCTTCGACCTTCTGGTTGGAGAAGGTGACGGTCTCGATGAAGGCCGACTCCAGGGTCTCGTAGGGGGAGACCTCGGGATCGATGGAGAGCTTGAACATGTCGAAGACGAACTCTTCGGTCTCTGCCTTGAGGGCCTCGAAGTCCGCGTCGGCGATCACGCCGGCATCGACCAGGCGCTTGCGGTAGTTCGGGATGGCGTCGGCCTCCTCAAAGCGGGCGACCTCATCCATGGAACGGTAGCTGGAGGAATCGGAGGGGCTGTGCCCGGCGATGCGGTAGGTGACGGTGTCGAGCAGAACCGGGCCCCGGCCTTCGGCCAGGATCTGTTTCTTGCGGGCGACGGCATCGGCCACGGCCAGCGGGTTGTAGCCATTCACGCGTTCGGCGTGCATCTGCTCGGGGTTGACTCCGGCCCCGATGCGGGCGAGGAACTCGTAGCCCATGGTCTCGCCATTGGTCTGGCCACCCATGCCATAGGAGTTGTTGAAGCAGTTGAAGATGATGGGCAGGCCACCGCCGAGGGCCTGATCCCACAGAGTGCGGTACTGATCCATGCTGGCGAAGGAGATGCCTTCCCAAACCGGGCCGCAGCCGAAGGAGGCATCGCCGATGTTGCAGATGACGATGCCGGGCTTGCGGTTGACGCGCTTGAAGAGGGCCGCGCCGGGCGCGATGGAGCCGGAGCCGCCGACGATGGCGTTGTTTGGGAAGATGCCGAAGGGGATGAAGAAGGCGTGCATGGAGCCGCCCCAGCCCTTGTTGAAGCCAGTCACCCGCGCGAAGATCTCGGCATAGGCGCCGTAGACCAGGAACTTGCGGGCGAGGGACTTCACATCGCCATCATGCCCCTTCTCCACGGCGGCGAGGGTCGCGCCATCGAAGAAGCCCCGCATGATCTCCATGAGCTTGTCGTCATCCAGCTTGCGGACGGCGCTCAGCCCCTTGGCCAGGATCTCGGAATGGGAGCGATGGCTGCCGAAGATGGAGTCATCGATATCCAGCGACCACGCCTGGCCGACCGCAGCGGCTTCCTGACCGATGGACAGGTGGGCGGGGCCAGCGTGTTTATAGGCCACGCCCTGATACTCTCCGAGTTTCTTGATCTGGTCGATGATCGTCTCGAACGTGCGCAGCACGATCATGTCATGATAGACCGCCTTGAAGTCGTCGAGGGAGTAGATCTTCAGCTCCTCCTCGACCGTCTTGGCGTATTGGTTCACCGGGATCGACGTGAAGTCGATCTGACCGGGGGCGAACAGCTCTTCGGGAAGGATCTCTAGTTTTTTCGTCATGGGTATGGCTCCGTTTCCGACTGGATTCTTTGGCAAACTGTCTGTCGGACCAGCCGAACTTGTCAGACCGGTCAGACGGTATTCCTAGACGTGAAGGATCGTCTCTTTCAGCGCTTCGCTGACGGTCGGGTGCGGGAAGACGATCTGACGGACATCCTCGACGCAAAGCTCGAGCTCGACCATGGCGGCGGCGGCGGCGATGAATTCGCCACATTCGCCACCGATCATGTGAATGCCGAGGACTTGGCCGAACTCTTCGCTGACCAGGGCCTTGACGGTGCCGCTCTTGCCCGCGTTCTCCACCAGGAAACGACCGGCGATGGCCATGGGCATGACGGCCTTCTTGTAGGCAATGCCCTGTTCCTTGAGCTCTTCTTCGGTCGCGCCTACCTGGGCGACCTCGGGATGGGTGTAGATGACGCTGGGCACCGCCCCGAAGCGCATGCGGTCGGGCTGGTCGAACATGTTGTTGACCGCAACGATGCCCTCGCGGGTGGCGGAGTGGGCGAGGAGCAACCGGCCGGTGACGTCGCCGCAGGCCCAGATGCCGGGGACATTGGTCTTGCCCAGTTCGTCGGTTTTGATGCCGCCACGATCGAACTCGACGCCGGCCTCTGCCAGGCCCACGCCGTCGGTGACCAGCTTGCGGCCAGTGGCGTTCAGAACCCAGGTCGCGGCAAGGCTCTGGTCCTGGCCCTTCTTGTCGGTGAAGTGGACGGTGTCGCCATCGATCTTGCCCACCCGGCAGGAGAGGTGGAAGGTGACGCCCTTGCGCTTCAGCTCGCTCTGCAGCTTCTTGGCGATGTCGCCATCCACGATGGGGGCGATCTTGTCGAGCATCTCAACCACGTCCACCTTGACGCCGAGCTCGGCGAAGAAGCAGGCAAACTCCAGCCCGATCACGCCGCCACCGATCACCACCAGGCTCTCGGGGACTTCGTCGAGATCGAGAATGCCGGTGGAATCGAGCACCTGGGCCGAGTCGGCCAGTCCGGGTATTGGCGGGGCGGCGGGGACGCTGCCAGTGGCGATCAGGATGTTGGCGGCTTCGTATTCGGTGCCGTCGGCCACGACTTTCCCGCGCCCGGCGATCCTGGCCTCGGCGAAGACCATCTCCACCTTGGCCTTCTTGAGCATGCCCCGCACGCCCTTGACCAGCATGGCGATCACTTCCTGCTTGCGCGCCTGGACCGCCTTCATATCGAGGGTCGGCTCGGCCACGGTCACGCCGTACTTGGCCGCGTGCTTGCACTCGGCCAGGCTCTTGGCCGACCGCAGGAGGGTCTTGGTGGGGATGCAGCCCACGTTCAGGCAGGTGCCGCCCACCTCAGCCTTCTCGAAGAGGACCACACTCTTGCCCAGCTTCGCGGCATATGCCGCTGCCTCGTAGCCGCCGGGGCCCGCGCCGATGATTGCTAGATCGTACATGCTATGTTCCTGCTCTTTTGTAGCCACGAATTACACGAAAGGCACGAAGGGAAGTGGGCGCTTCGCGCCTAGAGGACGACGCGACGGAAGTGCATGTCGCCCTTAGCGAGATTCAGGACGACCCCAAGGCGGAGACCAGTCGCCTTGAGGTAGTTAAGTGTCTGAGCCATATGGGCGGGGGAGATGTCGTCGCAGGACTTGAGCTCAAGAAGGATCTTCTCCTCCACTACGATGTCGGCCGTGTAGCGACCGACGATCACATCCCGGAATGGCACTTCGATAGAGACCTGCTGCAGGGCATGGAGCCCAGCCTGGTGCAGAGCGACCATGAGGGCATTCTCGTAGACCTTCTCCAAGAAACCAAACCCCAACTCACGGTAGACGGCCAGCGCACAACCGACGACTCGGTAGGAGAGATCCGGGTAGATCATCTCCCCCTTGGCGACTCGATTGGCTTGCCGGTTCATCAACGTGTCTTCCTTTGGATAGCCACGAATTGCACGAATCTCACGAACTTCAGGAAGATGGGTAGGGCACTCTTGCGCGAAGCGCCCTTCTCTTCCCCTTCGTGCCTTTCGTGAGTTTCGTGGCTGCCTTTCTTCCTAGCCTGCGATGCAAACGAGCTGGAAGTTCTCGAGGATGGCGGTCAGGGTCTGGAGGAAACGGGCGCCGGGGGCGCCATCGACGACCCGGTGGTCGAGGGTGAGGCTGAGCTGCATGAAGTCGCGGTGCTCGACGCCATCGGCGGTGCGCACGGGGTGCAGGAGAGTCCTGCCCACCCCTAGGATGCCGACTTGCGGCGGGTTGATCACTGGTGTGAACGTC
>JABGQJ010000034.1 GCA_018648945.1 Victivallales bacterium | reverse complement strand
ACCGGGTACTCGAGCAGTACCACAAGTTCGGCAATGTGCTGGATATTCGGCAGGGTTCGGGCAGCGCCAGGAACTGACGACTGGCGCACCCCACAAGGCACGGCGTCAGCGTCCCGCAAGGGCGCGGACCTCCTTGGGCGTCAAGGCACGACCATAGGGGCGCACGTCGTCGATCACTGCCCGGCAATCCTGACCGATACGCAGCGGTTCGTCGTTGGTCCACATCAGCCCGGAATCGATGGCGCGCTCAGCGACCGGATCGCCGTCGGCAAACAGCTGCACCCTGCGACTCAGCAGGGAGACAGTGGCCTCGACGTGATGCCACTGGCCATTCGCGAACGACTGCGCGACGGCCAAGTCCGTGTGCGGGCGCGACGCGTTGGCGAGGGACGCGGAGAAGCCGGGACCGGTTGCGTCGGGCCGCAGGTAGATTCCGTAGTTGCGGTGCTGGTAGCCCTGGAACTTGGTCACCAGCGATTGCCAGCTGCCCGTGTTCGCGCTGAGCTTGAACCAAAGCGAGACGGTGACCTCCTCGGCGAGGTCGAGTGCCGCCGCGTCCGGCACGCTCAGCACGGCCTTGCCGTCGAACGCGAGCGCGGAGCCATGGCGGCCCTTGACCCACTTGGCATTCTGGATGGCCCCATCGTGCCCGTTACCGGTCGCATCCCGAGCAACTGCGCCCGCGCCTCCGTCGAACCGCCAGGCCGCGATGGGCCCCGAAGAGGGCACGACGCCGGTAATCCCCAGCCGCCGAGTTTCCGCCCCGACGAGCTTGGGCCCGTTCCGCTGCCCATGGGCCGGTGCCTGTGGGTACAGAGGCGGGGAATTCTGGCGGAGCGCCCCGAAGATGGTCGCGAGGCCGCGACCCCGCCAAGGGATGAGTGCATATACGGGGCTGCCAACGAGGTCAAGTCCCTTCCCGAGATGTCCGGCGGAGCCCCCCCGGGGCCGTGCCCAAGGTCTGCCACGTGGCGCGCGGCCAGGGCATGGTCCCACCGGGCTCTGTTCCGTTTCCCCTTCCGGAGCCGGATGCCCCGGCTACCGCAGACCGCCGGGGGGGGAAGCAGGAGGGCCTTCTGGCAGCTAGGGACTCCCAATGGCCCCAGAGGGCCGCTCGCCAATCACCGCCCTGCCTGAGGGAAGCTGCGGGGAGCCGCTCAGCTGCGGGCAGGAAGCGACAGAATCTGACAAAACAAGAACAGAAGCGGCCCTTTTCCACTTGGCCTCTGGAGGCTGAGAGTCTATAGTTGTGGCTTCCGTGACAGCACACCACGTACAGCCTGCGCCCCCCTGGAACGGCATTGCCGGAAGCCTGGCGGCAGGGGGGATTGTTCGGGCTGGCGCAAGAGGAGTTCGACTGTGAAAGTTCTCGTCGTCAATGCGGGTAGTTCGTCGTTGAAATTCATGGTGTTCGACCAACAGGGCGAAACCTACACCATGCTCGCCAAGGGCAACCTGGAGTGCATTGGCCTCGACGAACCAAACCTGATCTACCAGCGCGACGACGAGGCGAAGACGGAGGAACCAGTCGAGGCGGCGGACCACGCCGATGCGCTGGAGATCCTGTGCCGGAAGTTGGTCGATCCCGCCTGTGGCGTTCTGCAGAGCTTGGAGGAAGTGGAGGCGATCGGGCACCGCGTGGTCCATGGCGGCGAGACCTTCACCCAGCCGGTAGTGGTTGATGCGGAGGTGAAGGCGAAGATCGATGCCTGCGCCGCTCTCGCACCGCTTCACAATCCCCCCAATCTACTGGGTATCACCGCGTGTGAGAAAGTGTTCCCCGGCGTCCCCAACGTGGCGGTGTTCGATACGGCCTTCCATCAGACCATGGAGCCCAGAGCCTACCTCTACGCCATCCCGCGCGCCCTCTACGAAGAGCACGGCATCCGCAAGTATGGTTTCCACGGGACCAGCCACAAGTACGTCTACGCCGCCGCCTGCCAATACCTCGGGCTTGATCCCGCCAAGGCCAAGATCGTCACCTGCCACCTTGGCAATGGCTGCAGCCTGGCAGCAGTGAATGGCGGCAAGGTGGTCGATACGACGATGGGCATGACCCCCCTCGCTGGGCTGATGATGGGAACCCGTTCCGGCGATCTGGACCCGGGCGTGCTCATCTATATGATCAAGGATCTCGGCATGACCCCCGAGGAAGTGAACGCGATCCTCAACAAACAAAGCGGGCTCCTCGGCCTGGGCGAGCGCAGCGACATGCGCGCCATCATCGAGGCGAAGGGGACCGATCCCCAGGCCCAACAGGCCTTCGAGAGCTTCGTCCATCGCCTGACTACCTATGTCGGGGCCTACTACGCCCTGCTTGGCGGTGCCGACGCGGTGGTTCTTACGGGCGGCATCGGCGAAAACAGCCTCCCGACTCGCGAAGCGCTTGTCCACAGCCTCAATGCCCTCGGTTGCCACCTCAAGGACGGCGCCAACGACGTCATGGGCGAGGCCCGGGTCATCAGTACCGAGGAAAGCTCGCTCACCGCGTTGGTCATGCCTACCAACGAAGAGCTCATGATCGCCACCGAGACCGTTGACCTGATCGGCTAGCCTACCTGCTCCGGAACCAACTGACGAGGAACGCGCCCATGTCGCTGATGGACATTCTCATCCCGAAGGCGAAGGTCGCCGATCTTACCATCGTCCTCCCCGAAGGCCAGGATCCCCGCGTCATGGCAGCCGCGCGACAGATTGGTGGGCTGGGCATGGGCAAAGTGAAAGTGCTGGCCACTGCCGAAGAGGCGGACACGAGCGCTGACGGCATCAGTTTCGACGGGCTGAACGTGGAAGTGGTCGATTACCTGGCCGAGGCCGAGGGCGACGCGTTGGCCGAGATCCTCTATGAACGCCGCAAGAGGAAAGGCATGACCCCCGAGCAGGCCCGTGAAATGGTCAAGAACCGCCTCTACTACGGCAATCTCATGCTCAAGAACGGGAGTGCCGACGGGCTCACTGCGGGCTCCATCGCCAGCACGCCCGACATGCTGCGCAGTGCCTTCCATTGCATTGGCACGGCCCCCGGCATCCGGATCGGCAGTTCCTGCTTCGTCATGGACCTGCGGGAGCCCACACTCTCCGGCGACACCACGCTGCTGTACTCGGACTGCGGGGTGAACCCCAACCCCAATGCCGACGAATTGGTCGATATCGCCATCTCCACCATCAAGACCCACAACGCCCTGATCGGCGGCATGCCCAAGGTGGCCTTCCTCTCCTTCTCCACCAAGGGCAGTGCCCAGCACGAGATCGTGGACAAGATGATCGAGGCAGCGGAGAAGACCAAGGCGCGCATCGCGGCCGAGGGCATCGAGGCCATCGTCGATGGCGAGCTCCAGGCTGATGCCGCCCTGGTCCCATCGGTCGCGGCCAAGAAGGCCCCCGGCAGCGGGCTGCAGGGCGATGCCAACATCCTGATTTTCCCCGACCTCAATGCGGGCAACATCTGCTACAAGATCACCGAGCGCCTCGCGGGAGCCGACGCCTACGGGCCGATCCTCCAAGGGCTCGCCAAGCCGGTGAACGACCTCAGTCGCGGCTGCTCCGCCGACGACATCGTCGGGGTCGCCGCCATCACCGCCTGCCAGGCTGTGATCGGCTGACCCCGCACCAGCGGTCCCCGTTCCGGTTGGGCGGGGGGCTACTTCTTCTCACTGTGCACGAGAACCACGCGCTCCACATAGATCGCGTTGGCGTCGTCCGCCTTGCCGTGGGGGAAATCGGGACCGGTGAACTTGATCCGGGCCCAGATATCGTAGCGAGTCTCAGGCGCTTCGGCGACCATGGCATCATCCACATCAAGCTGGATGATCCAGCTCCAGAAAAAGTAGAAATAGGTGGACGTGCCGACCGGGTGAGTGCCGAACTTGTACCAGTGATAGCCCGGGGCGGGCACGTCCTTGGCCTCGATCTTGGCGGAGACATTGAAGGTCTTGGTGAGCGGGGTGTAGAGCCCCCAAGGCATGGGTAGCTTGTACTTGGCGAGGACGTGCTTCTTGCCGCCTGAGTTCGGGAAGGCGAGACGGTTGGCGATGCCGCTCTCTGACTCGGGGTCCTTGACAACCTGGACGATATCCCTCCAGTTGCGGGTGAGGTCGGCGGTGTAATCGTGGATTCGGCCGGGAGCGATACCGGCGAACTCGGTGGGTGGGGCAAGACTCAAGGGCAGAATGGAGTACCGGGTGAGCTCCGACTCCATCTGAGCCAGGGACAGCTCGCGACGCTTCCCAGCAAGACGGATTCCGGCCTGCGCAGTCCAGGCTTCCCGGATGCGCTTGACGATAGCCCCGCGGTCGAGGGGCAAATCGGCGGCGGGCTTGCCCAGGCGCGTCCAGTCGCCCATCAGGCTGCGCCAGCGGGCACAGGTGGCGCGATCGAGCGAGAGCCGGGCGTGGTGCCAACGGGCCAACCGGACCGGATCCCCCGCGAGTAGGCCCTCCCCTTGGTCGAAGAGCTTCTGCGCCTGGGAAACGGTGGCGAAATCGAGGAAGGTGAAGGAGGAAATGCTGGGCCCCATGCCAATGTAGGCGCGTTTCCGGCTCTGCGAGTTGCGGAGGAGCGCCCGGTAGTCGCGGAAGAGGGTGCCGGCGGGGCCGTAGAACCCACTGCAGAAGTCATTGGCCAAGGCGGCGGTATCTGCGTAGGGGTTCTCCAGAAGTTTGGCCATGAGCCAGACCTTGTAGTCGCGCACATCGGCGGTGACCGGGTACTCCAACTCGGTGAAAACGCCCTCCACATGGTGCTCTGCATAGAAGCGGAAATCCTCGGCATACGTGTGCACACTTGGGTAGGGCAAACCACGGGGCGGGGCATAGGTGACCGCGTAATCCCAGATCCGCAGGTTCTTGGCAATCCCGCTCCAGGTCAGAAGGAACTCCCGGAAGGGCGTGTTCTCCTCAGCGGTGATGGGGAAGGTGGCATTGCTGCGAGTGTCGCAGAGACGAATGATCGTGTTGTCGCGAGGACGCACCGTGGCGGGGGGCTTCTGGGTGTACTGGTAGGCGAGGGTATCAATGTAGACGTAGGGATAGTCGGCCTTGATGGCATCGGCGATTTCGTTGATGAAATCGAGCAACAACCCGGCCTCGGAGTCGCCTTCCCGCTTCACGATGGCCTGACAGGCATCGCACTGGCACTGGCCACCCCAGTCGTTCTGGCTGATATCGTAGACCACGGGTGGCGGCGTACCTGCCGCCTTGGCTTTTGCCTCGCGGTCCGCAATATAGGCCTTGAGCTTGGTGATGAAGAGCTTCCGGACTTCGGGATTGCTGAGGCAAAGCTGGTGGCGATCCGCTTGCCGTTTGCCGCCGACAAGGGAGAAGTACTCGGGGTGGTCGGCGAAGTAGGTCTTGGGGGGGATGTACATATAGAAGGTGTGCACATGGTAGGGCGGTCCGTAGTCGCGGCAGCCACCGTAATCGGGGCTGATCCTCGCGTCGCCTTCCCGGTTCAGCCGGGAGCGGGCGGCAAAGCGACCGCCATCCCCGCCGTACAGCATGTAGATATCCCGGTACTGAAGCCCCGGCTTGCCGCTGAGCTGCAGGCCCAGCAGTGGCGCTTCGCGCAACCGGGGCACATGCTCTTCCCAGGGATTCCACCAGCGCACCCCACAGGCATCCTCGAGATAGTGGTAGGCAGCGTACAGTGTGCCACGCGAGCCCCCCCCCGCGACGACGACGCCTTGGTCCACACTCCGTACGATCCACTCCTCGTCAGCCAGTTTGGCGACCTCGATGCCCATGGCGCGGGCAACGGCCGTATCCCCCACGAAGATGGCGCGCCCTGCCGATGCAGCGCCCTCTGCCCTGACCATGGGCACGGTCCCTGTCATGCGCCCAAGGTAGGCGCTGATTTCGTGGGCGGCAGTCTTCTCCGCCAGCGTGGCTTTCGCGCTAACCTGCACGTCGAGGGCAACGGCGGCAAGGGGAAGATACAAGAGACAGGCGAGCATGGTTCTCATGGCGAACTCTCCTTGATGGTTCCGACCACAACCAAACCGTTCGGTGACATCCGCGAACAAAGGTAGCCCAGCCGAAACGCAACGCAACCGTCGACCAAGTGCAATGACGGGCTACCACACCGGCCTCCGAGACAGTAGGTTGACCGCGGCCACCCCCAAACCGCAGCAAGGATCCCCGCATGCAGCACATCCGCCCCTACGCCCTGCTCTTCGCCATCTGCGTCGGCGCGCTGCCTGCCAGGAGCGACGAAGTGGTCTTTGCGGATGCCCTCGGGAACCCCGCCATGCCGGGCTGGCGGAAGGCATGGAAGCCAGAGACACCAGTCACAGTGGGCGCAACTGCTCGCCCGGGGGGCGGCCAGGCCGTGCGCTTCACCAGCCGAGAAGCCGTGTTCGCGGTAGCCGTGCACGACCTGCCCGCCGAGAAGCTGTCCGGGAAACGCGTGATCCTCAGTATCTGGCGCAAGGCGGATGGCATCGTCACCGGGGACAAGCACTACCGCAACGCCAAGACCATGCTGATCTGGCGAGGCGCGGCCGACGAAAAGACAATGAACCCGGGCACCGCCCGCAGCGACCTGAAGGGGACGTCCGACTGGGAGCACCACCGCTACCTGGTCCACTTCCCCGAGGATCTCCAATTTGCCCGGGTCCACCTCGGCTTGGAGGGCTGCACGGGCAGCGCCAGCTTTACGGACCTGAGCATCACCATCACCGACCGCTTCGCCGACGAAGCGGCCTTTGCGCGGTTCCTGGCCGACGAAGAGGAGAAGGCCTTGGCCGAGGCCGCTCGGGGCCCCACCGAGATCCGCCACCTACCGGGCGGGATTCCACGGGTGTTCGCTGCCGGGCAGTACCTGCCCTGGCAGCTCTGGACCGAAACCATGGGGCAGCGGGTTCTGGCGGCCGTGCCGAAGCCAGCCAAGCCAACGGGCACCACCTTCGCCCACAGCCTGGGCCGGGCATTGCTCGTCCGTGCCGACGAACTGGCCCCCAAGGTCGCCACGATGGAGCCAGGCGAGGCGCGCAACCGCCGCATCGCGGCCATCGGCGGACTCCGCTCCCGTGCCGACCACATTCATGGCGGCGCTCCGGGAGCCACCCCCCAGGCGGTCAAACCAACGGGATCTCCGGTGTCCATCTCGCCTCTCCTCTTCGGCAACAACATCAACGCCGAGCACCTCGGTGCCCTCTACGATGCGGAAAAGGGCAGCTTCCACCCCGAGTTCCTGGAACGGGTCCGCCCGATGGGCATTCGTTTCCTGCGCTACCCCGGAGGCTGCAACGCCGATGTGTTCGACTGGCGGGCCTCGATTGGCCCCATGGCCACGCGCGGCAACTTCATGAACTACCACAACGGCGACCCGCGAGGGCCAATGAAGCCCGGCCTGGACGATGTACTGCGCTGGTGCGAGAGGGATGGCATGGTCCCGATCCTGACGACGGCCTTCCTCTACGACAAGCCGGACCGGATTGATCTCGCCACCCATCCCCGGGTCAAGCAGAAGCCCTATATCGTCGAGTACCTCAAGACGGCGGCGGACCGCGTGGCTCTCGCGGCGGACTGGGTCGAATACTGCAATGGTGACACAGGCACGCCGATGGGCGCGCTCCGTGCCCGGAACGGACACCCGAAGCCCTACGGCGTCAAGTACTGGGAAGTGGGCAACGAGAGCTGGGGAGCAGACCCCGTGGGCTCCACCACCGCCGAGAACTATGCCAAGGCATTCCCCAGCTATGTCCGCGCCATGAGGCAGCGCGATCCCACCATCCACGTTCTCCTCAACGGCCACGGCAACAAACCCGAATGGAACGAGACGATCCTGCGTCTGGCCGGTCAGCACGCCGACGGCATCCAGATCCACATCTACCAGGTTCCCGGTATCTACCGCAGCCTGCGCCGACCGTCTCGCCCCGAACTGCCCCTGCCGATTCGCTCCCGGCATCTGCGTCGGCGCGTGGAGGCCAACCCCACGCTGCTCAGCGACCTCGGCGCGCAGGTGGACGGCATCCCCGCGCGCCTGACCGAACTGACGAAGGCGATGGAGGCCCATCTCGGGCACCCCTTGCCCGTGTTCATCACCGAGTTCGGCATGGGCAACGCCACCGACCGGGAAGTGATGACCTCGCAGACCAGCGCCGTCCTTGTCGCCGACATGATCCGGGTGTTCGTCTCGTCGCCGACCATTCAGGGGACCAACAAGTGGGCCCTCTATGGCGGCTACTGGTTCAGCCAGGTGAATGGCCCTTCGCTGCGTCGCCCGGACACCCCGTTCTACGTCCGGCCGGAGCGCTACGTCCACGAGATCTTCGCCCGCTGCCGAAGCGAGGCCCGCCTGCCCATCGCCACGGATACCGGGCAACCGGTATCCGCCGTGGTTTTCGCCCATGCCGACGGCCCGCGCGCCATATTGATCAACCGCTCCGCCACTGACTGGGCCAGGATCGACCTCGCGATCCCAAGCGGAACAGGAACGGCACAAGCCCTACTGCTGACCGCCAGTCACCCTCTGTTCGGCAACGAAACCGATCCGGACCTCGTGCGGCTTCAGGAGTTCCGCTTCTCCCACCGTCCTGCCCAGCCATTCCTCGTACCTCCCATGTCCGTCCTCGGCGTCCTGCTGCCGAACTAGCCACAGGCCCCCTCCCTTGCCCACCGATCCAGAAAAGCCCGCCTCCCCCTCCGTCACGATCCTGATCGGGGTCGGCAGCAACCTGAGGCCCGAGACGCATGTCCCCATGGCTTTGCGCGAGCTGCGCCTGGCCTTCACCGATCTGCGGGTGTCCACCATCCACTGGACCATCCCGCTCAAGGGCCTCGACCAGCCCCGCTACGCCAACGGCGTCGTCGCCGCCCGCACGCCGCTGCCTGCCCCCACAGTGAAGCGCGCCTTGCGAGAAATCGAGAACCGCGCGGGACGCAGACGCGCAGACGAGCACGCCTATGCATCCCGCACTCTCGATCTGGACCTACTCGTCCATGGGGCCGAACCCAACGCGCAGCTCGGCCTGCCCGACCGCGACCTGCTCGAGCGGGATTTCGTCCTGCTTCCCGCCGCCGAATTGCTGCCCGACTTCCGGCATCCGGTCTTGGGAAGCACGCTGGCCGAACTGGCGCAACAGCTCTTCCCCGAGCCCACCCACCTACTGGACCCAGTGGACTTCCCGATCGAGGGGTGAGATCACTCCCCTTCCGGCTCGTCCTTCCGACGGCGACCGCGCGCACCCCGGTAATCGATACCGCTGACGGCGTAGAGACTGGCCATCAGGAAGCAGTAGCGCCGGAACAGAATGGCATACTCGCGGTTGGCGATGGCCAGGTTGACGAAGATCAGCAGGAGCAGGCCGAACAGCAGCTTCAGCGTGCGCGGCAGAGACGGCCACATGTGCTGCCCAAAATGGCGGTAGGGGATACTGGAGACCAACAGCAGCGCCGTGAGCACCACCAGGACTGCTGACCACCAGGGCGAGACGTCACTGCACAGGAGAACCGAGGAGCCGGCCAACATCGCGCCAGCCGGCGCTGGCATGCCCTGGAAGATCCCTGGTGGCATCTCGCGGGTCGGATGAAGGAAGCGGTAGAGGCGATAGATCACTGCGAACACGTACAGTATGGCCACACCCGACGCCAAGGGGACAGGCAGGCCATACTCCGCGAGCAGCCAGTAGATCAGGTAGCCAAGAGCGAAACCGAAGCTCGTGCCGTCGGCGATGTCATCGTACATCGGGCCTCGTCGCGTGGAACCGAAGCGCCGCGCCAGGCGACCATCGAAGAGGTCGAACATCTGCCCCGCGAAAATCAGGATCAGCGCCTGCACCGGCTCCCCTGCGTGCACCCGGCAGATCGACGCCAAGCCGCAGACGAAATTGGCCAGCGTCATCGAGTTCGCATACCAGTTGTCCGGGATCACCTTGCAGTAGAGGGAGAAGAATGCCAGAATCGTGCAAGTCGCCGTGAGCAGCTGGAGAAGATGCTCCCCCAGGAAGGGCACTTCCCCGATAATGTCCAAGCCCAGCACCGACAGCAGAATGGTGACTAGCGCCGTCTTCGCCTTGCCGAAGTAGTTGGCTGCCTTCTTCGCGGAAAACAGGCGCGACGCCTGCCCGACCGAGTCGATCACGATCAGGGCCAGCACCCACAGCAGGGGCAACCCCTTCGGCACCGGCGCGATGGCGAAGTAGAGGAGAACCGGGAAGTACATGCACTTGTCGCTGAGGGGATCCAGCCACTTGCCGGTCTCGGTGGTCAGATCGCAGCAACGGGCGATCGTGCCATCGGTGAGGTCGGTGATCATCCAGAAAGCAAACCAGAGAATGGCGGTTGACGGCATCTCCAGCCAAAGGAGCAGGATGCTGACCAGCCCCATCGGGATGCGAATCAGAGAGATCGAGTTGGGGTGCATGAACCGATGGCGAACGATCCATCGGCGTCCTGACTCGCAGCGGGTCATCAGCCCGATCGCGACCCGCTCGAACGCAAGCATGAAGGCCACGGCAATGAGTATGGTGAGGCTCTTCCACATGAGGCAGGGAGGTCCCTTTCCTAGGGTGAGGGCAATCAGGCGTCGCCCCGATCATCCTCGTCGATTCTTCTGACTTTGAGCTTCAATACGCGTCTTGGGTCCGCCTCCAGGATCTCGAACTCCACCATGTCGGTTCGCCCCGTCTCCCCCTGCCTCGGTATGTGCCCGCACTGGGCGGCCACATAGCCGGCCAGGGTGTCGTAGGACTCGCCCTCCGGCAGTTCCACATCCAGGGCTTCGTTCACTTCGTCCATGGTCAGGCGAGCGTCCACCACGTGGAAGCCATCCGGAAGCGACTGGGTTACCGGCTGGACCTCGTCGGTGTCGTATTCATCCTGAATCTCACCCACGATCTCCTCCAAAATATCCTCGAAGGTGACCAGCCCCGCAGTGCCGCCATACTCGTCGAGGACGACGCCAAAGTGGTTCCGACTGGCCTGGAACTCGGCCAGGAGATCCCCTACGTTCTTGGTCTCGGGGATGAACACTGGCTGGTGCTGCAGTTGGGAGAGGGAATCGGCGGCCTCGATTCGCGCCTCGTCGAGCAGATCCTTGGCATAGATGACCCCGACCACATGGTCGATCGTCTCCCGGTAGACTGGGATGCGACTATGCCCCGAGGCGATGATCCGGGCCTTCACTTCCACCAGTGTGGCATCCTCGCCGATGGCATCCACATCCACGCGAGGGGTCATGATCTCGTGCACTGGGGTCTCGTCCAGATCGAAGATGCCCCGGATCATTCGGCGCTCGTCGTCCTCCAGTTCGGCTCCGTCCTCGTCTTCCTCGGCATCTCGTTCAATCAGCGACATGATCTCGTCTTCGGCCGTGGCCTTGCCGTGCTCTTCCGCACGCCTTTCGTGCCACTTCTCGGCCCAGCGATGGCTGAAGCGGATCGCGAGGGTAAGGGGAAAGAACAGAATCGCCAGCCCCCACACCACAGGCTTCACGGCCGCCAGCAAGCGCCCCGCATTGACCGTCGAAAGGTGGTGCCCCAAGAACTCGGAGAGTGCGAAGAACAGCACCGCAATGACGCCCGGCACGCCAAAACGCACCATCGGGCTGGCCTGCCCCGCCCGGCAACTCGCGTCCCAGGCAGCATAGCAGAACAGCAGGAAGCAGCAGTTCATCAGCAGGAGCAGGCGCAGCAGAACACGGTACTCATCCCGCCTGGACAGCCAAAACTCCAGCCGTTCGGCCAGATCCCGGTTCTGCGACTCCAGGCGTCGTGCCTTTCCACCCGTGAAACTGGTCAGAGCCAGCCACGTGACTGACAAGCCGATGGCAACCACGCTCCCACACGCGCCACCCCATACGACCCAGGTCTCGACATCCATTCGTTGCTTCTTGTCTAGCTGCGGTTTTGGGCACCCACCAGGGGAGCCCACACGGGTATGCGGGAGGCCGGCGCGAGGGGCCGGGCCCTCACCTGCTCCACTGCCTCACAAAATATCCCGGAAATCCAGGATGTCGCGGAGTCGCCCCATGATTCTCGCCTCGCCCGCCCGCATGCGCTCCCTGTCTGCGGGTTCGTGGTCGTCCAAGCCAGCCAGATGCAGCATGCCGTGGACGCAGTAGAGGACCAACTCGTAGGCCGTGCCAGTGCCGAGCTTCGCCCCCATCGCCATGGCCACGTCCACGCAGACATAGATCTCGCCGATCTGCCGGGGTTCACCAGGGACGGGCATGTCTTCGGCCAAGTCGAAGGCGATGACGTCGGTGCTGCCCGCATGGCCCAGATGCGCCCCGTTCAGAACCGCGATCTCGTCTGCGGAGACGAGAATGACATGCAGTTCGTCGGCCGGCCCAAAGCGCTCGGCCAACCCGCTACGAATCGCCGCCTGGTTGAGCATCCTCAGCAGGACGCTTCGTCTTCTCAGCGGTGCTCGGCGGCACACTTTGGTGAGCAGGACGTTCATCCTTCTCCTCGTCGCTGGGGGGATAGGAGATGCGGGTATGCATCATGGCGGTGAGGGTGCGCACGATGCAGCGTCGGACAATGGTCAGTTCGGCAAATGTCAGTTCGGCATTGTCCAACTGGTGGTCGCGAACCCGGTTCACGACAAGCTGATCCACCAACGCCCCAATCCGCTCGGGCGTGGGCCGAGCCAGCGAGCGCGCCGCCGCCTCGCAGCAGTCGGCGATGCTGAGAATCGCGATCTCCCGGCGAATCGGACGCGGACCGGGGTACCGGTAGTCCCCTTCCTGGACACTGGAGGAATCGCCGCCATTGCCGGCCTTCTGCGCTTTCTGATAGAAGAACGAGACGAGCGTCGTGCCGTGGTGCTGCTCGATCGCCTCCCGAATCGGCCTCTTCAGTTTGTACAGCCGCGCCAGATCCATCCCCTCCTTGACATGGTTCAGGATGACCAGACTACTCATCCGCGGGGTCAGTTCATCGTGCGGATTCCCTTCCCGGTTGTTCTCGGTGAAATAGTGTGGTTTGCTCAGTTTCCCGATGTCGTGGAAATAGGCGCATACCCGAGCCAGCAGGGGGTTGGCACCGATGGCTTCGGCTGCCTGCTCCACCACCGTGGCCATGGTGATCGAGTGATGGTAGGTGCCCGGCGCCTCCAGTTGCAGGCGTCTGAGAGCCGGGTGATTCAGATCGGTCAGTTCCAGCAAGGTGACGTCCGTGACCAGACCAAAGATGAACTCGAAAAGCGGCAGGAGCGCCGAGACGGAAATCGCCACCGCCATGCCGCTGAGCAGGGCGTGGACCGAAAGCGAGAGCAGAACCTGGGGAACGGCGGCACCCACCAGCCCGGCGCGGAACGCGAAGAGCAGCTCCAGCAGGAACGTCGCCCCGCCCGCCGCCAAGCCAGCCCGGTAGATCTGTGCCCGCCGGCGCGCGCCCTGGATCATGTACGTGGCAACCAGAGTTGCAGCGGTCCCGACCAGGAAGATGCGGAACGCGGCCGTCTCGTCGCTCTGCAGGCCAGCCACCACGGCCCCAAGCACACCAGACCAGACCGCCGCCGGAGCACCGATCAGCGGCGTCAACAGCATGGCCGAAAACGCCAGCGGCAACGCCGAGTAGACGAAGGGAGACGAGCCCAGCCAGAGGAAGTAGAGGTTCGCCGTGGTACGGGTCAGCACCATCTGCAGCGAGAGGCCAAGGATCAGTGCTCCCAGCATGCCCCGGTCACGCACGACGGCTGGCACCGAGATCGTCAGACAGGCGGCAGCGCCGCCGACGAGAACCATGCACAACAGCATCGTGACCAGCTGATCGAGCAGATGGCGGCGGCTCTGCCGGTCCTCGTATACTGCGCGGTGATGGGAAGTCAGCTTCACCAGATCATCCCGGACCAGCACCTGTCCGGGCCTGAGCAACACTTCGTTCGGCGGCACGGTCCGGGTGACCTCCTCGACTGCATCCTTGGCTTGCTGCCGGGCCTCCCGCGTGCCGGTGGTGTGGTAGGTCAGATTCGCTTGCAGGACCGCCGCGACGACCTTCGCCAGCAGGGGTCGCAGGGAGTCCGCCTGCTTCGGGTAGCTAGCCAAGAAGCGGTCGCAGACAGTAGGCACCACATCTTCCGGGGTCCGCAGATCCCGTGCGACGACCGGTGGGCTCCAGACGTTGCCGCCTTCGTCGAGCATCAACGTGATACGAGCTTCCTCGCCGCCATCGGCCACCAGTTCCTCGATGTCCTCGCGGTTGGCGATCCCGGCATGCAGGGCCGTCTCGATCAGCTCCCGCAGCACCTTCTGGGCGGCCTCCGCCTCCAAGGCCTCCGCCAGAAGTTCGCGGCCGGCAACGTCGAGCTGGGCCACCAGGCTCTGGGCCCGCGACGTGTCGGGCTCGTCACCAACCACGACTGGAGGGGAGACGTCCCCCAGCACTTGCCGCAGCTCGTTCAGCACCTGAACGGCAGATTCCACCACCAGGGGATTCCGACGGTACACCGGCGGCACTCGCTGCGCCGCCTGTTCCCGACGCTTCGCAGTCTGGCCCACGTCCACGTATTGGAAGCTCACCGTGCTATAGACATAGCGGTCCGTCACCTGACCGACCACATAGTGCAGGGCCATCGGCGTCCGCCGGTACATGACGGTGACCGACGCAACCGTTCCCAGGGCCAGCATGAGCAGCAAAACTGCCCACGACATATGCCCACGGCGACGCCGGGCGGCACCGGCATCCCGACGCTGGGCGCGTTCCCGGGCGAGCGTACCGTGCGGTGCCTTGCGGCGGGTCGCTTTCGCACTACGGCCGAATGTGGGCCACCATCGCATCGCGGACAATCCTTCCCGCCGCAGAGTACCAACGACGGAGCAAGGGGCTACTTGGTGGCGTCCGCAGGAACGAACTCCACATCCTTCAGAGAAGCGCGTGGCGGCAAGACCTTGGTCGGCTCAACGTTCGGCTCCGCGGATCGCGCCGGCGCAACCGGGCGTCCTGACGGCTCCCCGCCGGTCCGAATGGGGGGAACCATCTCCACTGGGGCCGCGGGCTCGGGCGCCGCAACGTGCGGCACACTGAGGTCGATCACGGTCTGCCGCTCGCCGAGGGTGACCGGCGCCACCGGAACGGGGATAGGAGCCGGTTCGGGGACTTCCACGGTCACGGTCGGGACCACCGGCGCCACGCGACCGGGCCGCAGCGTCGGGCTCGGGACCACGGCAGGAGCAGCATCGCTCCCCAGAAAGGTGGGCAGATCCATGTCCTCCGGCGGGCGTGGCTGCCAGTCTGCCCGGCTGGGCATAAAGAACGGCGCACGCCAACCGGGATAGCTGCGCTGGATTACACCAGCCCAGCTAGACTCGGTCGGGGTCATCGGGCGAGAGACCAGTTGGGGGCCACGACAGCCAGCAACCAGCAAGACGAACGCCAACAACAGGATGCTCGGAACGGCTGGGCGACAGGTCATGATGCGCGTCCTCCATTTGCTTGAGCGGCCATCGAAACGGGCGACGACACTCGCTACTCCATCCGGCTGAAAACCAAAGCTGCGTTGTGGCCACCGAACCCCAGGTTGATGTTCAGCGCATGGCGCACATCGACCGCACGAGCCGTGTTCGGCACATAGTCCAGATCACAGTCAGGATCGGGCGTCTCGTAGTTGATCGTAGGCGGCACCATACCATCCCGCATCGCTCGGAGGCAGACAATGGACTCCAGCGCGCCTGCGGCACCGAGAGCATGACCGGTCATCGATTTCGTGCTACTGACCGGCGTTTGGTAGGCCTGTTCCCCCAGAGCGAGCTTCAGAGCCTTGGTCTCGATGCGGTCATTGAGGGGAGTCGACGTTCCGTGCGCGTTCACGTAATCCACGTCAGCCGGGCCGATTCCAGCCCGTCCCAAGGCGATGGTGATGGCGCGAGCCGCCCCTGTGCCTGCAGGATCGGGCGCGGTGATGTGGTAGGCATCGCCGGTAGCGCCGTAGCCAGTGAGTTCGCCAAGAATCGTCGCGCCGCGGGCGACGGCATGTTCGAGTTCCTCCAGAACCAGCACGCCGCCACCTTCGGCGGGAACGAAGCCATCCCGATCCTTCTCAAATGGCCGACTGGCCCGAGCCGGGTCGTCGTTGCGGCTGCTCAAGGCCTTCATGTTTGCGAAGGCACCGATGCCCAGGGGCACGGTGCAGTTCTCGGCCCCGCCCGCCAGCATCACATCGGCGTCGCCTCGACGGATCACCCAGCTGGCCTCGCCAATGGAGTGCGTGCCGGTGGCACAGGCACTGACCACCGCGAAGTTCGGGCCGCCGAACCCGTAGCGGATCGACAGGAAGCCGGGGGCGATGTCGGGAATCATCATCGGGATCGTCAGCGGCGAGACTCGCCGGAATCCGCGGGTGTGAAGATTGACCACCTGGTCGTAGATCGTCTGCAGGCCACCAACCCCGGAGGAGACCATAACCCCCACCCGAGTCGGGTCCAGGCCCGCGTGGTCAAGCAACCCGGCCTCCTGCACCGCCTGGTCGCCGGCTGCCACGGCAAACTGGCAGAAGAGGTCCAGCCGCCGCGCTTCCTTGACGTCCAGGTACTTGGAGATATCCAGGTCGCGCACTTCCCCAGCAATGCGGCAGCTACAGCCGGTGGCATCGAAGCGGGTGACAGGGCCGAGGCCCGACCGACCCGCCAGGAGGTTCTCCCAGAAGGTGTCCACGTCGCAGCCAACCCCGGACACGACCCCCGTGCCGGTGACGACGACTCGCCTGTTGAGGCCTGATTCCATCAAGGAACTCCCAATGTCAAATCCCTGAGACAAGCCGAGGCCACAGCCCCCTGTGTGGAGCGTGGCCTCGCGCTCGTCGCTACCAAGCGGCCTAGCTGACCAGCTTGGACTCCACGTAGGAGACGGCCTCGCCGACAGTGGTCAACTTTTCGGCGTCTTCGTCGGGAATCTCCGCCCCGAACTCTTCCTCGAAAGCCATGACCAGTTCGACCTGATCCAGGGAATCAGCCCCGAGATCCTCGACGAATTTGGCTTCGGGATTCAGCTGCTCGGGGTTGACGCCAAGCTGCTCAACGATGATCTCTTTAACGCGTTCGGCAGGTGAAGACATTCGTCAGTCTCCTGATCTAGATGTCGATCTCTCGACGGTTACTCTGGCCTATTGGGCAGCCCACCGGGCACCGCAG
Source organism: Victivallales bacterium (assembly GCA_018648945.1). The sequence goes on along the minus strand of JABGQJ010000034.1, from coordinate 5,496 downwards.
GGGCGGGACGCAAGTCCCGGAGACCCCTTGTCTACTCGTCGTCTGACAACCGGCGACCCCGCAGACATTGCCGCTGGGCATCCGTATCAATCTCGCGTAATGTGTCTCGTCATTCCCCCAAATCAAATCGGGGGAACATCCGGGCTACATGACCATGCCACCATCGATGTTGAGGACCTGGCCGGTAATGTAGTCCGCATCGTCGCTGCAAAGAAAACGTACGGCCCTGGCGACATCCTCGGGCTGGCCGGCCCGGCCCAGAGGAATGTTGGTCAGGAAGGCGTCACGCGCCGCGTCGGTCACTTTGTCGGTCATGTCGGTCTGGATGTAGCCCGGGGCCACGGCATTCACGGTGATGTTGCGGGATGCCAGTTCCTTGGCGGCGGTCTTGGTCAGGCCAATCACGCCCGCCTTGGAAGCGCTGTAGTTGGCCTGGCCGGCATTGCCCATCACGCCCACGACCGAGGCGATGTTCACAATGCGACCGTAGCGGGCCTTCATCATCGCGCGGGTGACGGCCTTGATGCAGTTGAAGGTGCCCTTGAGGTTCACCGCGATCACGGCGTCCCAATCGGCTTCCTTCATGCGCATGATCAGATTGTCGCGGGTGATGCCCGCGTTGTTGACCAGGATGTCGATCTTGCCGAACCGCTCGATGACCTCGCCGCACATGCGGGTCACATCCTCGGGGTTGGCCACGTTGGCTGCAAACGCAGCGGCCTCGACTCCCTGGCTGCGGAACTCGGCAGCCGTCTCCTCGGCCACGTCCAACAGCACATCCACCAGCGCTAGCGTGGCACCACCAGCCGCCAACTCCTTGGCGATGGAACGGCCGATGCCACGCGCACCACCAGTAATGACGGCAACTCTGCCTTCGAAACTCATCGGTATTCTCCTTGGTATCATGTATCTACAGGGATTGGAGCAGGCTCTCGGCCGCGTCCAAGTCCTCGGCGCCTTGAATGTTGCAGACGGGGAACTTGCGGTCGATGCGCCGCATGAAGCCGGAAAGCACCTTGCCCGGACCAAACTCGATCAGAGCCTGGACGCCAGCATCGAGCATCGCCCGGACGCAGGCCTCCCACTGCACGCTCCCGGTCACCTGCCCAGCCAGATTCTGCCGGATCGTCGCCGGATCGGCCACCACTGCCCCCACCACATTCTGCACCACGGGGCAAACGGGGGCAGCGATCGCGGTGTCGGCAAGAACCGGCGCAAAGGCATCCGCCGCCGGCTGCATCAGACGGGAGTGAAAGGCGCCCGCGACGTTCAGCCGCACCACAGTGCGCGGCCCGGCATCGGCCAGTCTCGCCACCGCCTCGTCCACCTTCTCGGCCAGGCCGCTGATGACGATCTGCCCGGGGCAGTTGTAGTTGGCGACGTCGATCCCCACCTCGCGACAGATGCCCTCGATGACCGCCGGCTCGCCGCCGATCACAGCGGCCATGGCCCCCTGACTGGCGGCGCAGGCGGCGTCCATCAACTGGCCACGCCGGGCGACCAGGGCCAGGCCGGACTCAAAGTCGTAGGCCTCCGCAGCCGCCAAGGCGGACAACTCGCCCAGGCTGAGCCCCCCGCAGACGGCGGGCGATACGCCGGTACGTTCGCGGAAGGCGGCCACGCAGGCCAAGGACATCGTGAAAATCGCTGGCTGGCAATTGGCACTGGCGGTCAACGCCTCGGCGGCACCCTCGAAGCACAGCTCCGACAGGGACCAACCCAGTTGCGCATCCGCGCGGTCGAACAGCTCGGCCGCGGCCTTGGAGCGAGCCGGAAGATCGCTCCCCATGCCGGGGAACTGCGCCCCCTGGCCAGCGAACATGAACCCAACACGTGCGTTCATCTTCGCACTCCTTACTCTGTTGATTCTACACTCCTGCCCCCTGGCCCCAACCGAGGCTCCTATGGGAACAACTTCGCTGCCCGCCACCGCAGGCAGCAACTGAGAAGTCTGAAGAAACGCGACGGAACGGCCGCGCCGGGCCGCGGTCCGCCTAGTCGGAGCCCTTGGCAGTGAGCTCCTGCACGCGTTCGACGATGTGCTTGTTCACTTGGTGTTCGACAAACTCGCCCGCAACCCGAATCGCGTTGCGGACCGCCTTGGGGGAGGAGGAACCATGCCCGATAATGCAGACGCCATCCACCCCGAGCAACGGGGCGCCGCCGGATTCGGCATAGTCGCAAAGTTCCTTCAACTCTCGGAACGCGCCCTGCGAAAGCAAAGCGCCGAGCATGCGCACGGGCGTCTTCTTGAGGCTCTGCTTGAGGAGTCCCCCGATGGCCTTGGCCAAACCTTCGCAGGTCTTCAGTACCACATTCCCGACAAACCCGTCGCACAGCACCACGTCCACCTTGCCGGTGAACAGGTCGTGCCCCTCGATATTGCCCACGAAATTGAGGTGGGGCGTGCCTTCGAGAAGTTTGAAGGTCTCCTTGGTCAAGTCGTTGCCCTTGCCTGTTTCGCCACCGACACTGATCAGCCCGATGCGCGGGCTGCTCTTGCCACGGATCGCGCGTTCGTAGACATCGCCCATGATCGCGTACTGCAGGAGATGGGAGGGCTTGCACTCCACATTCGACCCCACGTCCAGAATCAGAAACTGCCCCGCAGGGGAAGGCATCAGGGTCGCGATCGCCGGGCGCTCAATCCCGGGCAGCGTCCGCAATTTCAGCACCGTCGCGGCCACGGCGGCACCGGTGTGCCCGGCACTGACGACCGCATCGACCTTGCCCTGTTTGGCCAGGTCCACCGAGACACTGATCGAGGAACGGCGCTTCGAGCGGACCGCCGAGGCGGGGGACTCATGCATGTCCACGACTTGGTCGGCGTGCACCAGCTCGATCCGTGAATCACCGGCCAAACCGACCTGCACGAGTTCCTGCTGGAGCCGACCCTCGTCGCCCACCAGCAGAATCTTCGTGATCCACGGCAACGATCCGTCCAGGGCCTGGCCAACGCCTTCGACGATGGCCCGGGGGGCATGATCCCCCCCCATACCGTCTACCGCGATGACGGCCATGCTAGTCGCTCGTGACGGATGTGATCTGCCGACCACCGTAGGTTCCGCACTTCAGGCACACGCGATGCGGCTGAACCGCTTCGCCGCAGGTCTGGCATGCACCAAGCTTCAGGCCATGGTAACGATTCGCGCCCTTGCGCGTACGCACTCTCGTCCGACTCACCCTGCATTGCTGAACGGCCATTATCCACACTCCAGTACTGGTTTCTGTAATCGGACTCATTGCTCTGTGAGATCGAGACCATCCAAGGCCGCCCAGGGACTTTCCTGGTCGTCGGACGCTCCACAGGAACACGGTCCATCGTTGAGATTCTTGCCACAATCGGGACAGAGGCCGGGGCACCCGTCCTGGCAGAGGCAGGTCTGGGGAAAGACGAGTAAGATATCTTCTCGTAATTCCTTGGTCAAGTCAACAACCACTCCCTCAACGTTTTCGAGGTGGTGGCAAACGCTCAATTCGGCGATGGGAACGGGAACAGCGGCCAGACAGCGGTCGCACGCCACCAGCAGTTCGGACGTCAACTGCCCCATCACCAGCACGCCCTCCTGGACCGGAGCGATGTGTAGCTGGAACGAGAGCGGCTTGGGGCAGCGGATGCGCTCGCTGTCGGCCACCTCCAGGGACGCAAACGCGACCTTGCCGGAGACGTCAATCCCCTGGTCGGGCAGATCCTGAATCTGGAACTGGAAATCGGGGCACGAGATCATGCGCCACCACCCGCGCTGCGCAGACGCTGCTCCACCTCGCCCCGGATCGAGGCCGGCACAAAGGGACTGATGTCGCCGCCCAACCGGGCGATCTCCCGGATCATCGTGGAGCTGACGAAAAGGTATTCGGGACGGGGCATCAGGAAGAGCGTCTCGCACGTGGCCGACAGTTCCCGGTTCATCAGGGCCATCTGGAATTCGTATTCGAAATCGGAAACCGCCCGCAGACCACGGATCACCGCCACCGCGCCCAGTTCGTCCACGGCATCGGTGAGTAGCCCGGCGAAGGACCCCACCTCCACGTTCGGCATGTCGCAGCACACGCGACGCAGTTGGCTGAGCCGTTCGTCCGTCGTGAAGGCGGGCCGCTTCCCGGTGTTCGTCCCGATGGCAACAACAATCCGGTCAAAGAGCCGCGTCGCGCGCTGAATAACGTCCACGTGCCCGTTGGTCAACGGGTCGAACGTGCCTGGAAAGAGGGCCGTGCGTTGGGCTGTCATCAAGGAGGGCGATCCCATTGAGTGTGACGGAGTGTGACGGGGGCGTGGTTGGGTAAAGATAGTGCCAACGCAAGCCGACGCAACGGCAGAACGGTGCCACCCGCACGTGAAAAGAGCCCCACAGGGCGCTTTGCCTTCCCGCGCGCGGTTGACAAGCACCCCACACGACACAACATTGCCTGTGAACCAACCTCAGCAGGACGGGGCATCGCCCGGCCGCGCGCTGGTGCGATAAGTCTGTACTTCTTTCGGAGGACAACTCCCAATGAGATTCGTTGCTCGCCTGACCAAGACTGTTCCTGTCCTTGTCCTTGCCCTCCTCCTCCAAGGCTGCGCGGGAGGCTGGCTTCTTGGCGGCGCCGCGGTCGTGGCCGGTGGCGCCTCGGCGTACGGCTATGTCAAGGGCACGTACCGAGCGGCTCTGGATGCCCCCATCTTCGAGGTCGACCGGGCCGTGCGAGCCGTGGCCGCGCGGGCTCGTCTTGTCGAGAAGAAGCGCGAATGCACCGGGCGGCGGGCAGGCTATGTCTACGAAGACCTGAGCGACGCCAAGGTCTACATCAAGCTCCGTGCCCTTACACGGGAGACGTCCAGGATCTACATCCGGTTCGGGCGACTAGGCGACAGGGACAACTCGGAGATCTTCCTCCGCGCGGTCGAGCAGGAACTCCAAGCCAACCCCGGCCAGTGACCCCCCCCTCTGGTCAGATGCTCCACATTCACCCGGGTGACTCCTCGGCGAATGCGCTGAGGGAATCAGGGATCGAGGGCAAGGTCACAGTCTGGTGCGAGGTGCTCCTCCAGGGGCCGCTTCGGCTGCAAAAGACCAAAGAGTCACAGCGCGAACGGGCGGCATTCCTCAGCGAAGGCACAGGCGGTGCACTCTCCGTCGATCAGTGCGAGCAATGGCGCATCCGGCAGAACCATGGGCTGCTGGCCTATGCGGACTACCCCGAGACCGTACTCTGGTTCGACGCCTGTCTCTACGATCAGACGATCCTCGTGTACTTGCTCCATTGGTTCGCCGCCCAGGATCTCAAAGACCGCCAATTGAGCCTGCTCTGCGTGGGCGAGCACCCGGAATTCGGGAGGTCCTGCGGTCTGGGTGAACTGACTCCCGCACAGCTTCTGGCCCTGCTCCCCCAGCGCATCTCCGTCACCCCGGCCATGTTCGATTTGGCCCAGCGTTCCTGGCGCGCGCTTTGCGCGGACACCCCCCTACCGGTAGCGCAAGTGGCCGCGTTGGACACCAGCGCCCTGCCCTATCT
>JABGQJ010000339.1 GCA_018648945.1 Victivallales bacterium | reverse complement strand
TGCCGGTCTTCGGCCCGCCCAGGCCAATCCAGCTGACTGCGCCCTGGCTCATGATCTCGCACAGAGCCAGCTTGGCCCGGTCGCTCGCCATCCGCCCGTGATGGCGTTCGCCGCCCTCATTGATCAGATGGTAGGTAACCGACATGCCCACCTTGTTGCGGCTCAGCGCGTGGGATAGCTTGAGCCATAGAATCTGCTGGCTTTCAGGCGGGAACGGCCCCCAGGTGGTGCCCTCGATGCACATCAGGTCGAAGTGGTCGCCATAGGCCCACTGGTAGGTGCTTCCGGAGTCCTGATGCCAGGTGCCGTCCGTGCCGAAGCCAGGCTTGACCTTGCGCGCTTCTTCCCGGACCATGCCGAGGAAGTCCATCACGGAGAGAATGCGGAACTCCCGCAGATGCATGCGGTGCTGAATGTCCGCCGGTAGCTCGCGCAGGCTGACCGCTGCCAGCCCGCGCTCCTTCGCATAGGCCGCCCACCGCGCTTCGCAGTGGGTGCAGAAGCAAGGCTCGTAGTGGGATGCGTAATCAATGTGGCAGCCATCGAAGCCATCCTCTGCCATCCCTCGGAATCTCTTCGCTGAGTGTTCGCGCCAGAGTGGGTTATTGACGCAGGCCGACCAGTAGTTCGCCACCGAGGGGAACAGCGGGTCGTAGGGACGCAGGTAGGTGCCGTTCTTGCGGATCCCGCACATGGCCTTGATGCGGTCGAGGTCGTTCCCGAAGACCTTCGGGTTGATCGCGTTCATGGTGAACCAGCTTCGCGTCTTCATGCCAACGGCGTGCGCCTGGTCGGGCTTCGTTCCCATCGTGCAGTTGACGCCCTGCTTGGCCCATTCCGCCGGGGCCTGCTTGGTGCCGCCCGTGAGCAGTTCACGCACGCGACCCCGCTGCCAGAAGCTGGCGAGGTCTTCTTGGCTCAACGCGCTCGCACCAATGATCGCTGCCAGCAAGAGAATCCGCATCGTGGTCTCCTTGGGTAAGGTGTGGCTAGGAACGTAGGATGTCCGGGGACCGATGTCCACCGGGGAACGGAAGCCACGAATTCCGCAGAGCGGCCGATGGCCGCGAACATCGAACATCGAACGCCCAACATCGAACATCGAATGGGGAAGGGGAGGCCGTTGACGTCGCTTTGATTTGGGGACCAAGCACGTGTGTCTTTTCGTCAGCCAGGATTTTGTACAGAAAACAAGCAGTTGGCTGATAGTAGTACCAAACTCACTAAGGCAAACCGGGGAGGGAGGCCGAGTGCAGGGGAGTGGGAAGGGGGGGCGGATAGGCACTGGTCTGCCGTCCCGAAGATCTCCGTTTCGTACCACTATCGCGCAACTTCTTGCTATTCCGGCAAGAAACTCCGGAATGGCGGGGCGCAACATGCTGCGCAGGAATCTAATGCGGGCGGTCTTTCATTCGATGTTCGGTGTTGGGCGTTCGATGTTCGATGTTCGTCGCTCTTGGCTTCCCTTTCTCCCGTGAACGCAACTGGGCGGCGTGGTGCGCAGTTGCGGACTATTCTGCTATACTGCGTGGCAGCATACTCCACTCTTTGGCCTGGAGGCACGAACATGCGAATCGCGTTCCTTGGTGATACTCACTACTGCATTCCGCGCGAGTGCGCGGGGGGGCGTTGCGCTCCCGATCTCTTGCCGGACCATCAACGGTACACGCCGATGGCCGAATCCGTGCTGGCCCCCCTGTTGGCTCGGGTACGAGCGGCGGCACCGGACTTGCTGATCTCGTCGGGCGACTTCGTGGAAGGCGGCCTGCGTGGGGATCCTGTGGCGGCTCGTCGCGAGATGGTCGCGGGGCTCGCCTACTTCACCGATCTGGACCGCCCGTTTCTCATCGCGCGTGGCACCCACGATGCCCCGGACCTGTTCGCGGAGCTGGCGGTCCCTGCCATCGCGGACTCGGTTGGCGCTCAGTTCGCCGAGACCTACTTCCGTCATGATGCAGGCGATTGCGCCTTCCTGATCCTGGACTACCAGCACTTCGCCGTGGGCAATGCCCAGGATGTCTGGCTGGAAGCCCAGCTTGTGCAGGCTGCCGAGGCGGACCGGCGCATCTTCGTGGTCGCCCATGCTCCCGTGTGCTTGTGGGGACGACATTTCTTCGGCGAGGCGGCGCTGATTGGCCGGCTGGACGAGCTGTTCTCAGATTACCCGGTCGAGGCCTATCTCTGTGGCCACACGCACAATCAGATCCTCAGCTTCCACGCGCGTCAGGGCGACAAGGGCTGGCTCCAGCTGATGGCTTCGTCCGTGGGCTATGCCGCCATGCCGGGGCAGCCGCTGGCGCAGACGCACTGCCTGGCGGATTTCGGCCCGGATGACGCCTGCCTTTGGGGGATCGCCGAGGACAGTGCCCCAGGCTTCTACACTCTCGATCTCATGGAGGACGGCATGCACGTGAGCTGGCAGTCGGTCGGCGACGAGCATCGCGATTTCTCGGTTGAGGCCATCCGCACCATGCCCGTCTGCCTTGATGCCGAGCCCGACCCGGAGGTGCCGACTCACGAGGATCTCCTGCAGATCAAATCCGCCGTGCTGGGGGTGTTCAGTTACTCGGGGAACGCCCCGGCTGGGGAGGTGTGCTTGAACGGCATTCCGCTGGGGGCTCTGCCGGCAAATGGAGCCTATGCCGCGCGTCGTTTCTTGAACGTGCCCGGCGAAGCCTTGACGACCATTGGCTATCAGAACACGCTGATCGTTCGCGCGCCGGTTTGCGACGCGTTTGCCATCGGCAGCTTCGTGCTTGAACTGAGCTTGCTGGATGGGCGCGTGTTGCGCAGTCCGGTGGTTCCCGAGGTCCTTGTTGCCGGTGATCGCTGGCAGGCCTTCCCCGGCGAGCGGCGGCTGGTGCCGTGCACGCCTGGCCAGGAATGTGAACTGGCGTTGCCCTTCTAGCCTGGAGTCCGCCCATGTATCGCCTCTGTCTCTTCCTCGCCATCCTCGGGATCGCGGCTATTGCCGGGCCTACTCTCACGATCCTGCACACGAACGACCTGCACCAAGCGTTGGATCGCCTGCCTGGAATCGCGGGGTACGTGGCCCAGTACAAGGCCAACAATCCGGACACGGTGTTCATCGATGGCGGCGATTGGTTCGACCGGGGGTCCTCGTTACCGACCGTGACGCGCGGGAAGGCGATCTACGGGGCCATGGCAACCATGGGGTACGACATGATTGTGCCCGGCAACCACGACTGGTCGTACAGCGGCATGCGGCTTCGACAGCTGATGACGAAGTACCCCATGCCCGTCCTGGGCAGCAATCTGGGTGCCGCCGACCATCCTCTGCCCAAGAATGTGGTGCCCATCCTGGTGAAGGAACTCGCGGGCATCCGGATCGGCTTTTTCGGGATCACCCTCGACACCTACGGCAAGAATCCTCGGCATCGGCCCTACATTCACATACTTGATGCACGGGAATCAACGGCGAAGGCCATCCGCGCGCTCAAGGCGCAGAAGGTGGACCTGATCGTGGCGGTCACTCACTTGGGATTCGGGCGGATGAAGCACGAGACTGCCCGCAAGTGTCCCTCCGATCTGGACCTGGCCCTGGAGTTCCCGGCCATCGACGTGATCGTTGGCGGGCATTCGCACACGACCCTCAAGGAGAAGCGAATCCGGGAAACCCATGCCAAGACCAACACCATCATCGTCCAAGCCGGGGCCAGTGGGCGCTACGTGGGGCGGCTCACGCTTGAGATTGACCCCGCCACCAGTAAGATCGCGAAGTTCGACGTGGAGTTGGTTGGTCCCGGCGGGCAGAAACCGGCGCATCCCGAAACGGCCGCGTTCCTGGCCGCGCAGTACGCGGAGCACATGCCCAACGCCAAGCAGGTGGTGGGAACCCTCACCGAGAATCTGGAGCGCTACAACACCGGCTACTGGTATGCCGAGTTCCTGCGGGCGCAGACGAAGGCTGATGTTGTCCTGTTGCCGGTGAGCGCGTTCTACAAGGAACGGGCCCACTATGCGAAGGGCCCGATGACGGTGGAGCGGCTACAGGGCTACTTCTATGACAAGTACCTCATCGAGATGAAGGTCACCGGGCGGAATCTGATCGCCTACCTCCAGAAGCCAGCGGCCATGCATCGGCTCAATCCATTGCATGACCGGGGACGAGCGTACAGTCAGGACGCCATCTACTACGCGGGCTTTGAGGCCCGGTTTGAGGAAGCCACCAAGAAGGTTGCCCTCGACCTCGACCCCGCCAGGGAATACACCCTCGTTACCCCCTGGTTCCATAGCTGGCGGCACTTGGTGGATGGTGAGGAGCGGGGCCTGCCCACTCGCGCCACCGCCGAGAAGGCGGAGCCGCTGTCGGGACTGCGCCACACAGACCAGCGGGTGTTGGCGGCGACGAGCATGAAGCTGATGATCGACGAAGCGGTGGCCAAGGGACTCACCTTCCAGCGCAAGTATGCCGAGCCGCGCCCTGATTGGGCACCGTGGAAAGCCTACTACGAGGCGGCACGCAAGAAATGACCGGTACCCACTCTGTTTCGCGCTGGGCCTTGTGCATCGCGCTCTTGGCGTGGGCGCAGGTCTTTGCCGGAGCGATTGGCGACAGTCTCGTGTTCCTGGCAGACTACACCCGGACCATGGACTCGGTCGCGGGCACGGACGCGGCTGGGAAACCGGTGGTGGGGAAGCCTCACCTGCTGGAGAAACCGGTGTTCGATTTCGACACCATGGCCCATACCGTGCGGGGGTTGACGGTCGGGGTGGATGCCGCGTCGGTCTCCTATCCGAGCGCCGCTGTTCTTCCCGCTGGGAAGGGGACCATCGAGCTGACCGTGAAGCCCCAGGATTGGCAGGGGGACGACATGCAGACCCACATGCTGCTGCAGAGCGTGGTCGGCGGGAAGACGCCCTTCGGCAAGCTTTTCTTCTACAAATACAGAGCGTCCGGCCTCTCAGCCTACTTCGAGTTCACCGACCAGGGCGACAAGGTGTTTCTGCATCGCCTCATCAAAGACTGGAAGGCGAGATCCTGGCACCATCTGGCCCTGACCTACGACCTGCCGGGGAAGCTCGTGCTCTACGTGGACGGCCTACCTGTCGACGAGGCCCATGTGGATCGTTCGCCCCCTTGGCCCAAGGAGGTCTGTGTTGGCCCGCGTGGTGAGTTCGGACGAGCCGGACGCACGACCATCGGGGTTCTGGCCACCTACAACCGGGCGTTGACCGGGGAAGAGATCAAGGCCCTCGCCGGGGAGCGCTTGCCGGACCTGAAGACCAAGCTCGGGAAGACCGCCGATGTGGGCAAGCGGATCGTGGGCACCCGCAGCCCGTGGCATGCGGGTGGGCGCCCAAAGCTGGGGCTCAAGGCGCTTGATCCCGACACCGTATTGCCGCCCTGGAGCCCCGTGGAACTGGCCGGATCAGCCGTTTCGGTTTGGGGACGACGATACTCGTTTGGTGGGACCGGCATGCTGGATTCCATCCAGGCGACGAGGGAGGAGCTCCTGGCTGCCCCGATATCGCTGATGGTCGGGGACCAATCTGTGGCGTTCGCCAAGCCAGTTGTGCTGGGCGAGCCAGCCAAGGGCCAAGTCACGCTCCGCCGCGAGGCCAGGAAGGGCGGCAAGGTGCTCGCGACCTTCGACGTTCAGGTTGCCTACGATGGTCTCGTGCAATGCACGCTGGCCCTATCCGCAGGTAGGGTCGATGGAGTCAGTCTTCGGATTCCCCTCCGCCGCGAGCACTCTCGTTTCGTCCATTACGTGGGTGCCCCCCATGGCTACGAATCTCAGGATCTGCCGCGCAACTCGTACTCCAAGGCCTTGCCGGACACGCCGGGGACGGTGTTCGAGAGTGGCTTCCGCACGACGGCCTGGGTCGGCAGCAATGAGCGCGGGTTACTCTGGTGCGCCGAGTCCGACCAGTTCTGGTGGCCGAAGGACCGGCCCGATGCCATCCAGATCACGCGCAAGGCCGACGGCGCCGCCGAACTGCTCCTCAATCTGGCCGCAGAGAAGCTGCCGGGTCCGGCGCGCGAGTTGATCTATCGCTTTGGCCTGATGGCGACGCCAGTCAAGCCCAGACCCGCCGGGTGGCGCAACTGGACCTTCACCGCGCAATACGACGGGATCAGGGGCACCGACCGGGGCAGCCATCTGATCTACTGGCCCGACCAATGGCGTTTCATGGGGCTCGACCCCGATCCGCACCGGGCGCAGGATGTGCCCAAGAACCGCGCTCGCGCCCTGCGGGACCATGCGGCGGACCGGAAGGTCATCCCCTACTGGAGCCGTCTGCACACCCCGGTTCGACAGGACGACAAGATCGTGCCGGATGGCGAGTTCATGCGCACGCAGTGGGCGACCAAGCCCAATCGACCCGGCGGTGGCAGCCACCAGTTCTTCCGCTGCTCCACGACGACCGGTTGGGCTGATTACCTGACCTGGTGTGTGGAGGAATGGGCCTCCGTCATGGGGCGTTTGGATGGCGTCTATGTCGATGAAACCCAGCCCATCCCCAACACCCGCGCCGAGTCGGGCGGTGGGTACGATGCGGTGGACGGCACGCGGCGCCCCACCTTCGAGTACCAGGGCTCGCGCGAGCTCTACCAGCGGATCATGTACAACACCTGGCAACGCAATGGCATGCCCGCGAACTCCGTCGCTCACTGCTCCGCCACGCACACCATGCAGTGCCTCAGCCCGTTTACCATCATGCTCATCGGCGAGCAGTACTACTCCGGCTACTTCACCCAGAATCCCGAACTGCTACCCCCCGAGGACGACCGCGTCTACTACTACAGCTACGCTCTGCCCATGGATCGCCTCCGCGCCGAGTGCTACGGACGGCAATGGGGTGCGGTCATGCTCTGGCTGCCCTGCCTGAAGAACCAGAAGGACATCCTGACCAATCCCCTGACCACCCGCGACATGCTCTCCCGCGTCATGCAGGCCGATATGGTGGTGTGGCCGTTGTTCTGCAACCCCGATGAGGTGCGCAAGACCTGGGCTTTCCGGCGCGAGTTCGGCATCGGCGATCCCGGCGTGGAATTCGTGCCCTACTGGGAGAACCAACGCTTCACCACCAACCGCGATGGCGTCGTGGCCGGCTACTACCAGAACGGCACGCAGTCCCTGGTGCTGGTCTCCAATCTGAATCGCCGTCCAGAGACCGTGCAGTTGACCGTAGGCGCGGGTAAGGTGACGAACGCCGAGACGGGGCAGGCGATTCCGGCTGTCGGCGGCAAGGTGAAGCTGGAACTTCGCCGCAATGACTACGTGGCATTGCGTATCGGCAACTAGCGCTCGTGGGGCCGCTGAGTACCACGTCGCCCCGATTTCGCAGCATGGTGCACACTGTCCATCGTGGTGGGGCAACGTGACAGCCCACCATCCTGGGCCTCACGCCATGCCGTGAGGCCCAGACGCCTCCGCGAGTGCCACCCACCCCAATCCTCCGCAGTACACTCGGACGCTTGGCAGTATCTCGCCCCAGCGTCGTCTTGCACTCGTCTTCGGGGTATGCTATGATGGCTATCGTAAGAGGGACGGTCTACCCCCCCCCCGTACATTCCCCCTGTTTGTCAGTAACAATGCTATGCTAACCCGACTTCCCCGGCGAAATGGGGTTCTGAGCACAAAGCGGGCCGAAATGTAGCAACTAATAATATTGCTGTTACGCTTGTATTCGTACTTGCTTGCTTCATATTGTGTAGCATCATGTACGTCCAGACGTCCAAGTCGACTGTGAAGGGCAAGACCTACCGGTGCAAGACGGTCCGGGAGAGCTATCGGACGCCGAAGGGTCCGCGCAGCCGCCTGGTGTGCAACATCAGCAAGCTGCCAGAGCATGTCCAGGTCGCCATCGAAGCGTTGCTGAAGGAACCCGGCGGGACGCTGGTCCCCTGCGAGTCGGTGGGACTGGACGAGGCGCTGGGCTTCGGCGGGGTCGCCGTGCTGCACGACGCCTGGGACAGGTTCGGTCTGGATCGCGTTCTGGCCGGGGTGGATGATGCCGCCGACCGCAGTCGGCTGAAGGCCATGGTCTTCGCGCGGCTGCTCTTTCCGGGGTCGAAGCTGTCGCTGAAGACGGTCAGCGCGGACAGCGCGCTGGCGGCATCCT